>NZ_QTQJ01000006.1:0-271155 GCF_003853795.1 Burkholderia sp. Bp8991
GGAGGCCACGGCGACGGGGGTCATGGTGGTGGCGGCTCCGGCGATGGCGGAGGCCACGGCGACGGAGGTCACGGTGGTGGCGGCTCCGGCGGTGGCGGAGGCCACGGCGACGGAGGTCACGGTGGCGGCGGCTCCGGCGGTAGCGGAGGCTCCGGTGGCGGAGGTCACGGTGGTGGCGACTCCGGCGGTGGCGGAGGCCACGGTGGCGGTGGTTCCGGCGGTGGTTCCGGTGGCGGTTCCGGTGGCGGTTCCGGCGGTGGTTCCGGCGGTGGTTCCGGCGGTGGTTCCGGCGGTGGTTCCGGCGGTGGTTCCGGCGGCGGCGGCCATGGCACCGGCGGTCACGGCAACGGCGGTGGCAACGGTAATGGCAACGGTAGCGGCGGCGCTGGCAACGGTGGCGCCAACGGCGTCGGCAATGGCAATGGAAGCGGCAGTGCCGGCGGCAATGGCGGCAACGGCGGATCGTCCAGTGGCCATGGCCACTGACCGACGCATCGCCTGCCCCCGACGCGGTCAGAGCATTTCGAGCGCGCGCTTGCTGCGCGGCGGACGGAAGTACCCGTCGAGTTGCGCGCGCTCGTCATCGCTCAACACGAGATCGAGCGCGGCGCGATTGTCGCGCACGTGCTCGATCCGCGACGTCTTCGGAATCGCGAACACGCCCGGCTGCGCAAGCACCCAGGCGAGTGCGACGCGCGTGACCGACACACCGCGCTGCCGCGCGATTTCATCGAGCGGAGAACGCTTCGGCAGCCGTCCGTGATCGACCGGGCTGTAGGCCATCGCCGGCATCCGATGATCGACGAGCCACGGCAGCAGGTCGAATTCCGGGCCGCGCCGCGCGATGTTGTAGAGAATCTGGTTGGTCGCGCACGCGCCACCGCCCGCCTCGTCGACGAGCTCGGCCATGTCGGCCGTATCGAAGTTGCTGACGCCCCAGTGGCGGATCTTGCCCGCGCGTCGCAGCGCCTCGAACCCCTCGACCGTCTCCTCGAGCGGCACCGAACCACGCCAGTGCAGCAGGTACAGGTCGAGACGATCGGTACGCAGACGCTTGAGGCTCGCGTCGCACGCGGCGACGACGCCGCGCCGGCTCGCATGATGCGGATACACCTTGCTGACCAGGAACACGTCGTCGCGCAGGCCGGCGAGCGCCTCGCCGACGAGTGCCTCGGTCGCACCGTCGCCGTACATCTCGGCGGTATCGACCAGCGTCATCCCGAGATCGATCCCCTCGCGCAATGCGGCGATCTCGTCCGCCCGGCGCGCGGGCCGCTCGCCCATTTCCCAGGTGCCCAGGCCGAGTTTCGGAATCGTCTCACCGTCCGGCAGGACGACCGTGGCGATCGTGTCTGTCATGTGCTCCTCGCTGCGGATTCGTGGCCGCGCACCCGCGGCCGAAGCATCAAATACGACGCATCAGTGTAGTCAATCGGTGCGGCGTCCACCTGTTACACGGCAAAAACCGGCTATAACGGCACCGCATGATGACTTAGAATGGCCGGCACCCTGATCGATACCCATTCCATGAAGGCACCCACGGACGACCGCTGGCAGGACCTGCGCCCCGACCCCGACAACGACACGCCGCTCTACCTGCAGCTCGCCCGCAAGCTCGGCGACGCGATCCACGACAATCGCTGGGCGGCCGGCGAGGCGCTGCCGTCCGAACGCGTGCTGTCCGAAGCGCTCGGCGTGTCGCGCATTACCGCGCGCAAGGCGATCGCGCTGCTCGTCGAGCAGGGCCTGATCCGCCGCACGCAAGGGGCCGGCAACTTCATCCGGCCGCGCTACGAGGATCCGCTGTCGCGGCTGTCGAGCTTCAGCGAGATGCTCGAGCGCCGCGGCTTCAAGCCGAGTTCGCAATGGCTCGAGCGCGAAATCCAGCCCGCGAATCGCGACGAAGTGATCCAGCTCGGCCTGTCGCCGGCCGCCTCCGTTACACGGCTGAAACGCCTGCGCCTCGCCGACGGCATCGTGATGGCCGTCGAGAACTCGACGTTCCCCGCCACGCTGATTCCCGATCCGCAGGCGATCGGCGGTTCGCTGTACAGCTATCTCGAAGCGCGCGGCACGCCGATCGTGCGCGCACTGCAGCATTTCCGCGCGGTCAACGCGACCGACGAGATCGCGCAACAGATGGGCATCGCGCCGCACGACGCGCTGCTGCTGATCACGCGGATCGGTTATACGGCCGACCAGCGCGCGATCGAACTCACCGATACCTACTGCCGCAACGACTACTACGACTTCGTCGTCGAACTGCGCAAGTAACGCCGGCAATACTCACGGCGTACGGCGCCGCCGGCGCTCACAACCAGCATGCTTCGTCCGTGCCGAGCGGCACGGGCGGCCTCGAGAAGCGCGGCGGTGTCGCCGACAGGCGTTCGGCCGGACGCACGGCATCGATCGTGCCAAACGGCGACGCGCTCCGGTCGATCCGGTCGCGCACGTCGTCGAACGTGAAATCCGGCGCCCGCAGGCCGTCCGGCACCGTGCCGAACGATTGCAGCCAGCGCCCCGTCTGCGCGAGCGAGAGCCGCACGTGCCAGCTCCCCCCTTCCGTCGCACGGCGCGCGAGCGCGATCATCGCGCCGAACGCCGCGAGATAACCCGTCGCATGATCGAGCGCCTGGCATGGCAGATGGCGCGGGCCGTCCGCGTGCGCGGCGTGCTGCTCGTGCCACGCGATACCGCTCGCCGACTGCACGAGACTGTCGAAGCCACGCCGCATCGACCACGGCCCCGCGTGCCCGTATGCGGACACCGACACGCAGACGATGCCGGGTCGCAGCTCCGCCAGCGCCTGCGGCGAAAACCCGCGCGCCGCGAGCGCGCCGGGGCGATAGGCCTGCAGGAATACGTCGGCGTCGCGTGCGAGCGCGCGCAACGTGGCGACACCGCCCGCCTCGCGCAGGTCGATCCACGTCGAGCGCTTGCCGCGCCCGTTGTCGATCACGAGCGACGCGATGTTCGGCAGGTGCGGGCCGTTGACGAGCAGCGTCTGTGCCCCGTGCGATGCCAGCGTGCGGCCCGCGACCGGCCCCGCGATGATGCGCGTGAGATCGAGCACGAGCACGCCCGCGAGCGGCTGGTCGGGCGCGCCGTGGCCGATCGCCTCGACGGGCGCGTCACCGATCCGCTCGATCTCGAACAGCGGCAGCGACGCGAGTGCCCGTGCCTGGTCGTGCGCCGCCCATTCGTCAGGGGTTCTGATCAATGCCGCGCACAGGCCGGCCTCGGCGAGCGCGGTATCGAGTGCCGCGCCGTCCCACGTGCGGATCGCCGCGGCCACGTCATCGCGCTGCGGGCCGCTGCCGAGCACGTCGAGAATCCCGTGCAGGTGATGCGGAAAGTTCGCATGCAGCTGGATCCAGCGCCCGTCGCGCGTTTCGTAGAAGCCCGTCACCGGATGGCGCGGCTCGGGCGGCAGGCCGTCGTCCACGCGCAGGTAGCGTTCGCTGCGAAACGCGACGAGCGCGTCGCGCATCGACACGTCGACGCGCTGCGCGACGCCCGTGCGCAGCCGGTGGCATTCGGCCGCCGCGAGCCCGGCCGCCGCGATCGTCGCCGCGGCGAGCGTGCCGACGTGGAATGCCGACGGCAGCGTCGGGTCCTGCCCCGCCACGGCCGCGCGGGCCAGTGCGCGCGGTTCGCCGTGCGCCAGTTGCCACAAGTGGGTCAATGCGAGTTCGGGGGTCATGGTGGAAGCGCGCCGTGGAGGAGACGCATTCGAGTCTAGAATTCGCGACAGGCGCGATCAATCTTGATTGCGCGAATCAACGCATAACGAATAGTTGTAGCCGGGCCGCGCTTCATGCGCCCCGACAGGAGCGATCGGCATGACGTCCCTCAGCGCGCCGGAAGCCGCCGGCATCCTCGGTGTCAGCGTGAGCACCCTTTACGCGTATGTGAGCCGCGGCCTGCTGCGCTCGCTGCCCGACGGCGCGAGCAAGCGCCGCCGCTACGACGCGGACGAGGTGCGCCTGCTCGCGCGCCGCCGCGCCGATGCAAAACGCGCGGGCGGCGTCGCCGAACGCTCGCTCGACTGGGGCGTGCCCGTGCTCGAATCGCGGATCACGCAAATCGCCGACGGGCGCCTGCACTATCGCGGCGCCGATGCGATCGCGCTCGCGAACGACGCGACGCTCGAGGAAACGGCGGCCCGCCTGTGGGATTGTCCGCCCGCGCGGCTCGCGGCGGCAGGCCTTGCGTCGATCGGTTTCGACACCGCCCAGTGGGAAGACTGGGCCCGCCGCTGGGCCCATCTCGCGCCGCTCGAGCGCACGCTGGTGCTGCTCCCCGCCGCGGCCGCCTCGCTGCCGCGCCTGTGGGCGCAGGGGCGCGACGCGCAGTTCGACGCGGCCACGCTGCTGCTGCGCGTGACGACGGCCGCGCTGGCCGGCATCGCACCGGGCGACGCGCCCGTGCATCGACAGCTCGCCGCCGCGTGGCGGATCCGGCGGCGCGACGAAGCCGACCTGCTGCGCCGCGCACTCGTGCTGTGCGCCGATCACGAACTGAACCCGTCGACCTTTGCGGTGCGCTGCATCGCGTCGACCGGCACCCATCTGTTCGGTGCGATCGCGGGCGGGCTCGCGGCGCTGTCGGGCCCACGCCACGGCGGCGAGACGTTCCGCGCGGGCGCCCTGCTCGACGAAGCCGCGCGGGCCGCCGACCTCGACCGCTACCTCGCGCTGCGCGTCGCACACGACGAACGCGCGGACGGCGCACGCACGGCGCTGTCCGGTTTCGCGCATCCGCTCTATCCCGACGGCGATCCGCGCGCACGCGCGTTGCTCGACGCACTGCACGCGACGCTGCCCGCCCGGGCACCGCTGCGCATGGCCCGCGCGCTCGCCGCGCGCGTCGAGGCGGCGACCGGCCTGCGGCCGTCGATCGATTTCGCGCTCGCGGTGCTGGAGCGCACGCTTGCGCTGCCCGACGGCGCCGCGTTCACGCTGTTCGCGGCCGGCCGCACCGCGGGCTGGATCGCGCACGCACTCGAGCAGTACGCTGACGGCAAGCTCATCCGGCCCCGCGCGCGCTACGTCGGCAGCGACGCGGCTGCCTGAGCGCGGCCGCCGCGCCATGCGGCGAGCCGCCGCCACGCGCTCGGCGCGGCCTGCACGGCCGGCGCCGCCTGCGGGCCGAACGCGAACACCGCGCCGCCCGCCGCCGCGCTGATCCATACGCGCATGCCGGGCAGCAGCGCCAGGGTCTCGCCGGCATGCAACCAGTGATCGTCGGGCCGGCCCTCGATCGTCACCCATAGACCGCCGTCCGCGACCTGCAACGCGGTGCGATCGACGATTCGCCACCGCCCGGCCGGTTCGTTGCCGTCCATCTCGTAGAGTCGCAGTTCGCGCATGGCCGCCTCCGGGTCGCGTGGGTTCGATGACGCCAGTATTTCGGACCGTGGCGACACACGGACAGATACGCCTGCAGACACTTTCGACTGAACTGTATCGGTCCGCCGCCGGACAGGCGTCCGGACCGATCCTGCGTGGCACGGCGGCTTTGCCTACAATGGCGGCTGTCCCGCGCCACCGGTCCGTCCCCATGTTCCAACGTCCGCCCGCCGCCGCTCCCGGCGAAAAGAACCTCACCATAATGCTCTGGCTCGTTGCGACGGGTTTCTTCATGCAGACGCTCGATGCGACGATCGTCAACACGGCGCTGCCGTCGATGGCAGTGAGTCTCGGCGAATCGCCGCTGCGGATGCAGTCGGTCGTGATCGCCTACTCGCTGACGATGGCGGTGATGATTCCCGTCTCGGGCTGGCTCGCGGACACGTTCGGCACGCGGCGCGTGTTCTTCAGCGCGATCCTGGTGTTCTCGCTCGGTTCGCTGCTGTGCGCGAATGCGCATACGCTGTCACAGCTCGTCGTGTTCCGCGTCGTGCAGGGGGTGGGCGGCGCGATGCTGCTGCCGGTCGGGCGGCTGGCGGTGCTGCGCACCTTCCCGGCCGAACGCTACCTGCCCGCACTGTCGTTCGTCGCGGTTCCCGGGCTGATCGGGCCGCTGATCGGGCCGACGCTCGGCGGCTGGCTCGTGAAGATCGCGTCGTGGCACTGGATCTTCCTGATCAACGTGCCGGTGGGCGTCGCCGGCTGCGTCGCGACCTTCTACTCGATGCCCGACGCGCGCAACCCGGCCGTCGGCCGCTTCGACCTGAAGGGCTATCTGCTGCTGACGATCGGGATGGTCGCTATCTCGCTGTCGCTCGACGGGCTCGCCGATCTCGGGATGCAGCATGCGGCCGTGCTCGTGCTGCTGATCCTGAGCCTCGCGTGCTTCGTCGCGTACGGGCTGTACGCGGTGCGCGCGCCGCAGCCGATCTTCTCGCTCGAGCTGTTCAAGATCCATACGTTCAGCGTCGGCCTGCTCGGCAACCTGTTCGCGCGGATCGGCAGCGGCGCGATGCCGTACCTGATCCCGCTGCTGCTGCAGGTGAGCCTGGGCTATTCGGCATTCGAGGCCGGGCTGATGATGCTGCCGGTCGCGGCGGCCGGGATGTTCTCGAAACGGATCATCACGCGCCTGATCACGCGGCACGGCTACCGCAAGGTGCTGCTCGCGAACACGATCATGGTCGGGGTGATGATGGCGAGCTTCGCGCTGATGCGCGACACGGTGCCGGTGTGGGTGAAGGTCGTCCATCTCGCGCTGTTCGGCGGCTTCAACTCGATGCAGTTCACCGCGATGAACACGCTGACGCTGAAGGATCTCGGCACCGGCGGCGCGAGCAGCGGCAACAGCCTGTTCTCGCTCGTGCAGATGCTGTCGATGAGCCTCGGCGTCACGGTCGCGGGCGCGCTGCTGGCCACCTTCACCGGGATGCTGCGCACGGTGACGCCGAGCAACACGCTGCCCGCGTTCCATGCGACCTTCATCTGTGTCGGGATCATCACGGCCGCGTCCGCGTGGATCTTCGCGCAACTCGCGCCCGACATCCGCGGCGGCACGCAGCACAAGACCGATCCGTCCGAACGCGCGTGACGCACGGCGCGCGCCGCCACAATCGCCACGGCGGCGCGCCGCGCACCATGTCGGTGCAGCACGGCTGCACCGCGCGCGCCCTGCCGGCCGCGACGGCCCGCCGCACGGGGCACGATGCCGTGCATGCTTCTTGCTCGCCTATTCTGTAGGTAAACTGGCAGTCTTCCTTCGGCCGACATCATGAGCATGATCGACATCGATCCACCCGGCTTCCAGCCGCCCCGCCCCGTCGCCGGCGACGACGGGAAGCGGCGCACCGTGCTGTACGGCGCATACACCGTGTTCAGCGTGTTCCAGCCCGTTTTCTCGGTGTCGCACCGCCGCGCGATCGGCTATCACGCGTCGCTGCGCGCGCACGACGAGGACAGCCGCCAGGTCGCGTCGCACGAGGTGTTCACGCAGGCGGCGCGGCGCGGCGACCTGCTCGAGCTCGGCCGGCTCGCCGAATCGCTGCATCTCGGCAACTTCCACGCGTTCGACAGTCACGACGAATGGCTCTTCCTGAGCCTGCACCCGGCGGCGCTGATGGACACCGTCTACGGCGACGCGCTGCTCGCGAACCTGAAGGCGCTCGGCCTGCCGCCGCATCGCGTGGTGCTCGAGGTGCCCGAGCAGGCGGGCGGCGAGACGCCGCGCTATGCGGCGATCGTCGACGGGCTGCGCAAGGCCGGCTTCCTGATCGCGCTCGGCGGCTTCGGCGCGAAACATTCGAACATCGACCGCGTGTGGCACCTGCACCCCGACATCGTCACGCTCGACCGCGGGATCCTCGCGCAGGCGAGCGAACACTCGCATCTCGAGCGCGTACTGCCCGGGCTCGTGTCGCTGCTGCACGAATCCGGCCAGCTCGTGCTGATGGGCGGGCTCTCGACCGAGCGCGACGCGATGATCGCGCTCGAATGCGACGTCGATTTCGTGCAGGGACAGTACTTCGCGGGGCCGAGCGTCGACCCCGTGCAACCGCAGGCCGCCGCAGGCTGCATGGATACGCTGTCGGCCGCGTTGCGGCTGCGCGTCGCGCAACGCGAGCGCACGCAGGCCGAACGCCTCGCACCGTATGTCGCCGCGCTGGAGGAGGCCAGCCGGAAGCTCGTCGCGGGCGAATCGCTGATCGACGCGGCCGGCGCCGTGCTCGGGTTGCCGGAAACCGCGCGCTGCTTCCTGCTCGATGCATCGGGCCGCCAGATCGGCGACAACGTGCTCGCGCGCGGCAGCGTCTCGCAGCGGGCGAAGCGCTTCCGGCCGCTGCTGCATTCGGAAGGCGCGAGCTGGGAGCGCCGCCCCTACTTCATCCACGCGATGCGCGCGCCCGGCCGCGTGCATCTGACGCCGCCGTACCTGTCGATCAACGAAGCGCACCTGTGCGTGACCGCATCGATCGCCGCGCCGGCCGCGACCGGCATGCAGGTGCTGTGCGTCGACATCAACTGGGAAGCGGCACTCAGCCGCGAATGAGTTCGCGCGGCCGCGCTCACGCGGCGCCGTCGAGGGCGTTGGCGCGGCGCGCGATCAGCCGGTGCACGCGCTTGCCGGACGACGCGCTGACCACCTCGTGCTCGTCGATCACGTGCATGCCGGCGCCGAGCGCCGCATGCATGCGCGCCGAATCGAGCGGCGTATACAAGCGGCCGCGCTCGTCGCGCAGCGCGCCGTTGCCGGCCACCCGCCAGCTCAGGTACAACGTGCCGCCGGGCATCAGCAACCCGGCCAGCCGCGCGGCCGCCGCTGCAGCATCCGCCTGTTCGAGGTGCATGACGACCGTCTCGCACAACACGTTTCGAAACGCGCCGGCCGGCACGCCGGCGAGCGCCGGCAGCGCAGCCAGCTCGAAGGTCAGCGACGGGTGGCGCAAGCGCGCCTCGGCGAGCAGCGCGGCGCTCGCATCGTAGCCGCGCACGTCGAATCCGCGCGAAGCGAGCCACGCGGCGTCGCGTCCCGCACCGCAGCCGACGTCGGCCGTCGGCCCGGGCGAGAAATACTGCTCGAGCAGTGCATACATGTCGTCGGGGGCGGCCTGGTCGAGCCAGTCCTGCGCGTATTGCGCGGCATGGGCTTCGTAGGCATCGAGAGTCGGGCGATCCACCATGGCGATTGCTCCGCGTACGCGTCCTGTCGTGCGACGCACCCCGCATCTTAGCCGTTGCGCGTCGCGCGTGGGATGGCGGGCGACGCGCGGCCCCGCGCCGCTCGCAGGTCGCCGGCGCGGTCAGTTCGGCCCACGGCGCATCGCCGCGCCAGGGCCGGCCGCGATGCCGCCGCGAACCGGCCGCCGAGGGCGCAGCCGACCGCGTCCGCGCCGAACCCGCAGGCCGGCGCGGCCGACGCGTCAGACATGCGAATGCGCGCCGCCGTGCACGGGCCCCGCGCGCCGCTCGACCTCGCGGCGCACGTCGCCGCGCAGGCCCGCGAAAAACGCGACTTCGGCGACGACGAACAGCGGCCCGACCATCAGCCCGACCAGGTCATCGACGAACGCGGGCTTGCGCCCCTCGAACCAGTGCCCGACGAACTGTACGATCCAGCCGACCACGAACGCGCCGATGCCGATCCCGAGCCATTGCGCGGTCTGCAGCAGCGCGAGCGTCTGCGCGGCCCACAGGCCGAGGGCGAACAGCGCGGTCATGACCGCCCCGAAGCGCAGGTCGAGGCGCAGGTAGAACACCGCGAACGCCACCGCGAGCAGCAGCGCCGGCGACAGCGCGACACCGGCCAGCGTGCCGAGCGCCGGCCGCGACAGCAGCACCTCGACCGCGAACACGATCATCGGAATGCCGACCAGATGCGTCGCGATGTTGCGCGCGTCGCGATGGTAGGCCGCATACTGGGAAAGGTGGTCTTCGAGCGTCTTCATGGCGTCTCCTGAACGATCATTGGGCGCTATGATGCGCGTCACGCCCAGGAACCTCTGTCAGCTACCCGACATCGCGTGCCCATGCCCTCGCCGCTCGCCCCGTACCTGCCGCAGATCGAAGCGCACCCTTGGTTCGCCGCGCTGCCGCCGGCGTTGCGCGACGACCTGCTCGCCCGCGCCGCGTTGCGGCACCTGCCGGCCGGCCACGCGCTGTTCCGCCGCGGCGACCCGCCATGCGGGCTGTATGCGGTGCTGGCCGGCGCCCTCACCATAGGCGCGGTCGATCCGCAGGGCAAGGAAGCGCTGCTGACGGTCGCCGAACCCGTCACGTGGTTCGGCGAGATCGCGCTGTTCGACGGCCAGCCGCGCACGCACGACGCGATCGCGCTCGACGACACGCTGCTGCTGCACGTCCCCCAGCGCGCGCTGCTCGCGATTCTCGACACGACGCCGCAATACTGGCGGCAGTTCGCGCTGCTGATGGCGCAAAAGCTCCGGCTGAGCTTCCTGACCGTCGAATCGATGAGCGTGATGCCGGCCGCGCAGCGGCTTGCCGCACGGCTGCTGATGATCGCCGACGGCTACGGCGGGATCAGCGCCGGCCGCACGCGCATCCGGCTGTCGCAGGAAAAGCTCGCGGCGATGCTGTCGCTCACACGGCAGACCACCAACCAGCTGCTGAAGGCGCTGCAGGCCGACGGCGTCGTGCGGCTGCATGTCGGCGAGATCGAACTCGTCGATGTCGATGCGCTGCGCCGGGCGAGCGGGCTGCCTGACGGCACTCACTGACGGCACGCACTGACGACGCGCCGCCTCCGTCCTGACGCGCCCGTCGTGACGCCATCGAGCGATCGCCGCAACGCCGCATTCCCGCCGTCATCGCTTCGCGCTATCGTGGCGGCTCGTTCGTCCTTCTCCCCGCATACGCGCTTGAACACGTCCACCCTTACCGCCCCTTCCCGCCACGCGTGGCCTGTCTTCGTCGCGTTCCTGCGGCTCGGCCTCACGTCGTTCGGCGGGCCCGTCGCGCATCTCGGCTACTTCCGCGACGCGTTCGTCACGCGGCGCGGCTGGCTGACCGAACGCGCGTATGCCGATCTCGTCGGCCTGTGCCAGTTCCTGCCGGGGCCGGCGAGCAGCCAGGTCGGGATGGCGATCGGCCTGTCGCGCGCTGGTTATGCGGGAATGTTCGCCGCATGGCTCGGCTTCACGCTGCCATCGGCGCTGCTGATGATGCTGTTCGCACTCGGCATGCACGCTGCGGGCATGCCGGTCGCGGCCGGCGCGCTGCACGGGTTGCGGATCGTGTCGGTCGCGGTGATCGCGCAGGCGGTGTGGGGCATGGCGCGCACGCTGTGCCCGGATGCGCGCCGCGCCACGCTGATGGCGGTCGCGGCCTGCCTCGCGCTGCTCGTGCCGGCCGCATGGCTGCAGGTGGCCGTGATCGTCGCGGCCGGCGCGGCCGGCTTGGTACTGTTGCCGCAGCCCGAGCGCGGCGCGCACGATCCGCTGCCGCTGCACGTGTCGCATCGCGCGGGTGCGCTGTGGCTCGTGCTGTTCGCCGCATTGCTCGTCGCGTTGCCGTTCGCGGCGGGCGCGCTGCATTCGCATACCCTCGCGGTGGCCGACGCATTCTTTCGCACCGGCGCGCTGGTGTTCGGCGGCGGGCACGTCGTGCTGCCGCTGCTGCAGGCGGCCGTCGTCGCGCCGGGCTGGGTCGGCGATTCGGCGTTCCTCGCCGGCTACGGTGTCGCGCAGGCCGTGCCGGGGCCGCTCTTCACGTTCTCGGCGTTCCTCGGTGCGTCGCTGCGCGACGCGCCGAACGGCTGGCTCGGCGGGACGATCGCGCTCGTGTCGATCTTCGCGCCGTCGTTCCTGCTCGTCGCGGGCACCGCGCCGTTCTGGGAACGCCTGCGCCGCAGCACACGCATGCAGGCCGCGCTCGCGGGCGTAAACGCGGCGGTGGTCGGGCTGCTGCTCGCCGCGCTGTATCACCCGGTGTGGAGCGAGACGATCGTGTCGCCGCGCGACTTCGCGGCGGCGCTCGTCGCGTTCGTCGCGCTCGTGTTCTGGCGGGTGCCGCCGTGGGCCGTCGTGATCGCGAGCGCGGCGCTCGGCTGGTTGGCGACGGCGCTCGCCTGATCCGGCAAGTGCCACGCATCGATTCCCGCCCGACCAAAACAAGAAAGCCCTCGTGACGAGGGCTTTTCTTCGGGTGCCGCGCGCCGCAACGGCGCGCAGTACGCATGGACTTACGCGAAGTTCTTCGCTGCGAAGTCCCAGTTGACGATGTTCCAGAACGCTTCGACGAACTTCGGACGTGCGTTGCGGTAGTCGATGTAATACGCGTGTTCCCACACGTCGATCGTCAGCAGCGGCTTGTCGGCCGTCGTCAGCGGCGTGGCGGCGTTGCTCGTCGACACGATGTCGAGCGAACCGTCGGCCTTCTTCACGAGCCATGCCCAGCCCGAACCGAACGTGCCGACTGCGGCCTTCGAGAACGCTTCCTTGAACGCGTCGTACGAACCCCACTTCGCGTTGATCGCGTCGCCCAGCGCGCCCGACGGTGCGCCGCCGCCGTTCGGCGACAGGCTGTTCCAGAAGAACGTGTGGTTCCAGATTTGCGCGGCGTTGTTGAAGATGCCGCCCGACGACTTCTTCACGATCTCTTCCAGCGACAGGTTTTCGAATTCCGTGCCCGGGATCAGATTGTTCAGGTTCGTCACATAAGCCTGATGATGCTTGCCGTAGTGGTACTCGATCGTCTCTTTCGAGATGGTCGGCGCGAGTGCGTCTTCAGCGTACGGGAGCGGCGGGAGCGTATGAGCCATGGCGATTCCTTCGTTGAGTATGTAGGGAGGCTGTGTTGAATGCTGCCGAGCGTCCGATTGTAGGCGAGTCCGAATATCCCCGCAAACTCACGGGCATTTATCCGCGGTATGCAGAAAATCGGCGTTCCCGCTTCATCCGGCAGGACCAGAAGACGGATGCGCAGCATCCGTTCCCGCGCCGGGCGCCGGACCATCCGGAGCGCAGGACGCGCGACCTTCGTTCCGCTTACGCCGCCGCCGTCAGATCGTATCGGTCAGCCGCGGCTGCACGTCGGCGAGCGATACGTCGGCCGAGCCTTCGGCGAGATGCACGGTCAGGCGGCGCTGCGGTTTCAGCGCATTCGGCGCGCGCACCGCGCGGCCGGTCTGCGTGTCGATCAGCGCCGCGTAGCCGCGCTCGAGCGTGCGCTGCGGGCTCAGCACCTCGAGCCGCGCCGCGCAGGCCGTCACGCGCGCGGTATCGCGCTCGTGACGGCGCTGCAGCGCCACCGCGAGACGTTGCGACAGCCCGGCGAGTGCCTGACGCGCCTGCGCCGGGTCGGGCCGCGCGCGCTGCCAGCGCAATTGCGCGAGCGCGAAACGCGCACGCGCGTCGCGCACCGGCCGCGACGCGGCCGAGGCGAGCCGCACCGCCAGTTGCTCGACGTGGGTGCGCTGCCGCTGCAGCCGCTCGGCCGGGCTGACGAGCCGGCGCGCGAGCCAGTCGAGCTGCTGCGCGCGCTGCTCGAGCCCGCGTTCCAGGCAGCGCGCAAGCGCGCGCTGCCGGTCGGCCACCTCGCGCAACAGCAACGCGCGCTGCGGACTCGCGAGCTCGGCCGCGCCGGTCGGCGTCGGCGCGCGCAGGTCGGCCGCGAAGTCCGCGATCGTGAAATCGGTTTCGTGGCCGACGCCGCTGACGACCGGCAGTTCGCTCGCCGCGATCGCACGCGCGAGCGCTTCGTCGTTGAACGACCACAGATCCTCGATCGACCCGCCGCCGCGACAGACCAGCAGCACGTCGACCTCGCGCCGCGCGTTCGCCGCCTGCACGGCCGCGACGAGCTTCTCGGCCGAGCCCGCGCCCTGCACGGGCGCCGGATAGACGATCACCGGGATGTGCGGCGCGCGGCGCGCGAGCGTGGTCAGCACGTCGCGCAGCGCGGCGGCCTGCAGCGACGTGACGATGCCGATCGCGCGCGGGTGCGCCGGCAGCGGCCGCTTGCGCTCGGGCGCGAACAGGCCTTCGGCCTCGAGCTGCGCCTTCAGCCGCAGGAACGCCTCGTACAGGCGCCCCTGGCCGGTACGCCGCACGGCCTCGACGTTGAGCTGCACTTCGCCGCGCGGCTCGTACATCGTGACGACCGCTCGCACCTCGATCCGGTCGCCTTCGCGCGGCGTGAATTCCGCGTACTGCGCGCGACCGCGGAACATCACGCAGCGCATCTGCGCCTGCTGGTCCTTGATCGAGAAATACCAGTGGCCGCTCGCGGCGCGCGTGAAATTCGACACTTCGCCCGAAATCCACAGTAGCGGAAACGAGCGCTCGAGCATCGTCGAAATCGCGCGATTGAGCGCCGAAACGGGAATCACTTCGTCGCCGCCGCGGGTCGCGCCGGGAGCGGAAAAAGGAGAGTCGGAAAGCATGGGCGGTCGGATGAATGCTGGCGGCGACACGATAGTCCGACACGCGCGCGGCGTCCAGCGCCGGCCGCCCGCGCTGCACCATTTGAAAGGTGTCCACACTCTGGCAATCGTCCATCAAAAACGCTTCAAAACCGCGGAAAAACCCAGACGATTCCCCACAACGCATTGATTTTTATAGTTTTTTAAACCTTGCAGTTTGATTTGCCGCCGATTCGATGTCCGCCCGGCGGGCGTTTCGCGCGGACAGGCCGGGAGTTTTTCACAGAGTTATCCACAGCCCGTTCCGTTCCGGCCCCATCGGGTGCGTCGCACGGCCGCGCTTGCCGCGCCCGCGTGCGGCGCGCTAGAGTGCCGCCTTCCGAACCCCTTGCGGCATGCGCCGCCCCACGGAGAATCCGTCTTGACGAATCCGTCCCACGCCGCGGCGCAAGACGCGCCGCGCCCGGCCCGATGAGCGCGCCCGGCGGCCCGCTCGCGCGGCTCGAAGCGCGCCTCACGCGCGAATGGCAGCGACGCGGCGCCCTCGCATGGGCGCTCACGCCGTTCGCGTGCGTGTTCGGCCTGTGCGCGGCGCTGCGCCGCACGGCCTACGCGCAGGGCTGGAAACAACCGGTCGACGTCGGCGTGCCCGTCGTCGTGGTCGGCAACGTGACCGTCGGCGGCACCGGCAAGACGCCGACCGTGATCGCGCTCGTCGACGCGCTGCGCGCTGCCGGCTTCACGCCGGGCGTCGTGTCGCGCGGCTACGGCGCGAACGTGAAGGCGCCCACCGCGGTCACGCCCGCGTCGCGCGCGAGCGCGGCCGGCGACGAACCGCTGCTGATCGCGCGCCGCACCGGCGCGCCCGTATGGGTGTGCCCGGACCGCGTCGCGGCCGCGCAGGCGCTGCGCGCCGCGCACCCGGACGTCGACGTGATCGTCAGCGACGACGGCCTCCAGCACTACCGCCTCGCGCGCACGGTCGAGCTCGTCGTGTTCGACCACCGGCTAGGCGGCAACGGCTTCCTGCTGCCGGCCGGGCCGCTGCGCGAGCCGCTGTCGCGCCACCGCGACGCAACGCTCGTCAACGATCCATACAGCGGCGCGCTGCCGCCGTGGCCCGACACCTATGCGCTCGCGCTCACGCCGGGCGCCGCGTGGCACCTCGACCAGCCGGCGCTGCGCCGCCCGCTGTCGCAGTTCGCGCACGAGCGCGTGCTCGCCGCGGCCGGCATCGGCGCGCCGGAACGCTTCTTCGCGACGCTGCGTGCGGCCGGCCTCGCGCCGGCGACGCGCGCGCTGCCCGACCATTACGCGTTCGCCGACAATCCGTTCGTCGACGACGCGGTCGATGCGATCCTGATCACCGAGAAGGATGCAGTAAAATTGGGCGCTTCCTGGCGCGACGCTCGGCTGTGGGTCGTCCCCGTCGAAGCCGCGCTCGATCCTCGCCTCATTGCCCTCGTTGTGGAGAAACTCCGTGGACGCTCGCCTGCTTGAAATCCTTGTGTGCCCTATCTGCAAAGGCCCGCTCCACTATGACCGCGCCGCGCAGGAGCTGATCTGCAACGCGGACAAGCTCGCCTACCCGATCCGCGACGGCATCCCCGTGATGCTCGTCGACGAAGCGCGCCAGACCGTCGAAGGCACGCCGGTCGACCCCGCCGGCCCGGCCGGCAGCTAAACGCCGCACCGCTGCACCGGCGCCCGGCCGCGCTTCTTCGCGGCCGCGTGCCGGCCCTGCCGGGCGGCCCGCCTTCGACGCGCCGCCCGCCCCGCTCTTCTCACCGCTCAGCCCCGATGACTCATCCGCAGCCCTTCATCGCCGTCATTCCTGCCCGGCTCGCGTCGACGCGCCTGCCGAACAAGCCGCTCGCCGATCTCGGCGGCAAGCCGATGGTCGTGCGCGTCGCCGAGCGCGCGCGCGAAGCGGGCGCGCAGCAGGTGCTCGTCGCGTCCGACGCGCAGAGCGTGCTCGACGCGGCCCGCGAGCACGGTTTCGAAGCGGTGCTGACGCGTGCCGACCATCCGTCCGGCACCGACCGGCTCGCGGAAGTCGCCGCGACGTTCGGGTGGAGCGACGACACCGTCGTCGTCAACGTGCAGGGCGACGAGCCGCTGATCGACCCGGCGCTCGTCCGCGACGTAGCGTCGCACCTCGCCGCGCACCCGGACTGCGCGATCGCGACCGCCGCGCACCCGATCCACGACGCGGCCGACGTGTTCAATCCGAACATCGTGAAGGTCGCGCTCGACGCGCGCAACGTCGCGATGTACTTCTCGCGCGCGCCGATTCCGTGGAGCCGCGATGCGTACCAGCCGCACTGGCCCGACGTCGCGGCCATGCCCGCACCGGCCTTTCCGGTCTATCGCCACATCGGACTCTACGCCTATCGCGCGCGTTTCCTGCGCACCTATCCGTCGCTCGCGCAGGCGCCGATCGAGCAGGCCGAGCAGCTCGAACAGCTGCGCGCGATGTGGCACGGCGAGCGCATCGCGGTGCT
The DNA here is from genome assembly GCF_003853795.1 of Burkholderia sp. Bp8991. NCBI lineage: Bacteria > Pseudomonadati > Pseudomonadota > Betaproteobacteria > Burkholderiales > Burkholderiaceae > Burkholderia > Burkholderia sp. Bp8991. The sequence continues at coordinate 16,791 of NZ_QTQJ01000006.1, forward strand.
GATCACCGAGCATGCACCCGAAGCCGGCATCGATACGCCGGCCGATCTCGCACGCGTGCAGGCCCTTTTTCGGCCGGGTTCAAAATAACCCGTGGCATAATCAGGCGATTGTGCGAGCCGTCCGCGACCCGCGCGTCCTAGCTTGACCCTGCCACGGCCCGTCCCGGCAGCCGCGCGTCGCCTTTCGCCGACGCGCCGCATCAGACCGGTCCGCCGCGCGCAAGGCAAGCCCCGCGCACGCTGTCGCCGACGCTTTTGCGTCTCGCCACACGAATCTACATACCGGAGATATCACCATGCGTTTGATCCTGTTGGGTGCGCCCGGCGCGGGCAAGGGTACCCAGGCAAACTTCATCAAGGAAAAGTTCGGCATCCCGCAAATCTCGACGGGCGACATGCTGCGCGCGGCCGTCAAGGCCGGCTCGCCGCTCGGCGTCGAGGCGAAGGGCTACATGGACGCCGGCAAGCTCGTGCCGGACGCGCTGATCATCGGCCTCGTGAAGGAGCGCCTGAAGGAAGCCGACTGCGCGAACGGCTACCTGTTCGACGGCTTCCCGCGCACGATCGCGCAGGCTGACGCGATGAAGGAAGCCGGCGTCGCGATCGACTACGTGCTCGAAATCGACGTCCCGTTCTCGGAGATCGTCGAGCGCATGAGCGGCCGCCGCACGCACCCGGCATCGGGCCGCACGTACCACGTGAAGTTCAACCCGCCGAAGGTCGAGGGCAAGGACGACGTGACGGGCGAACCGCTGATCCAGCGCGACGACGACAAGGAAGAAACCGTCCTGAAGCGTCTCGAAGTGTACGAAGCGCAGACCAAGCCGCTGATCACGTACTACGGCGACTGGGCGCAGCGCGGCGAGGAAAACGGCCTGAAGGCCCCGCAGTATCGCAAGATCTCGGGCCTCGGCAGCGTGGACGAAATCCGCGAGCGTGCGTTCGACGCACTGAAGTAAGCACCGCGTCGTGCACCGCAAGCCGCCCTTTCGGGGCGGCTTTTTTTTGGTTCATCGTGGAATTGCGTGAACCGGCGACGATGCATGTGCCTCTGGCCGCGCAAATCCCAACGCTGTCGCCGCGATGAACGTGGTCACGCGTTGTGCGCGAATGCCAGCACGATTGCGTTGCCCAGTTCATCGACAACCCTGGCCGACGCGCCCGGCGCCGCGAACATCGTGAACTCGACATCGGGCAGGGCCGGCAGGCCGGCATCCGGCGGAATCGCACGCAAGCCGTGCGCAAGTTGTGTGTGCACGATCGGCGTCACCGCAAGGCCCGCGTGCGCGGCGGCGCACAGGCCGGCGCCGCTCGGGCACACGAGCACGATCCGGTAATCCACGCCCGCTCGGGCCAGTGCTGCCAGCGAGGCCTCGCGATACGGGCAGGGTTCCGGCAGCAGCGCAATCGGCACCGGTGCGCCGGGCGTGAGCGACGCCCAATCCGCACCGGCCCACACGAGCGGCTCGCGCCAGAGCACGCGTCCGGCGGGCCCGCCGTGGCAGCGCCCGCCCATCACCACATCCAGTTCACCGTGATCCAGCGCCTGGAGCAGATCGCCCGGGATACCCACTCTGATGCTGAATGCGATGCGCGGGTACCGCCCGGCAAACGCCTTCATCACATGCATCAGCCTGACGTTGGCGAGGTCTTCCGACAGACCCACGCGGATCGTGCCCGCGCTCGGTTCGCGCAGCAGTTGCGCCCGCGCGTCCTGATTGAGCGCGAGGATGGCGCGCGCGTAACCCAGCAGCAGCTCGCCGTCCACCGTGAGCGCGACCGAGCGCGTGGTGCGCACGAGCAGGTCACGGCCGACCTGTTTTTCCAGGCGGCGCAGATGCGCGCTGACCGCGGACTGCGTCAGATTCAGACGGGCCGCGGCATGCGTGAACCCGCCTTCCTGGACGACGGCCACGAAGGAGCGCAGCAAAACGGTATCGAACATGAGATGTCCCGCAATACAGTGCGAATTCTACTGAGTAGCGTGATGATACTTCGTTTATATTTCGAATCGAACTATGTTCTGATGAGGGCCGTCAACCCGTCAGGAGTCGTTCCATGTCGACCTTGCTTCATATCGAATCGTCCCCGCGCAAGTCGCGGTCCGCATCACTCGACGTTGCGCACGCGTATCTGGAAGCCTGGCGCGACGCGCATCCGGTGCATCGGGTCGACGTGCTCGATCTGTGGGCGACGCAATTGCCGGAACTCGACGGCGATGCGCTCGGTGCCAAATACGCGGACTTGAGCGGCACGCCGCTCAGCGAAGGCCAGCAGCAAGCGTGGGCGGATTTCCGCCAGCTGGCGCAGCGGATGCACGACGCGGATACGCTGCTGTTCTCCGTGCCGCTGTGGAATTTTTCCATCCCGTACAAACTCAAGCATTTCATCGACGCCGTGTCCCACCGCGGCCTCCTCTTCTCATTCGACGAGCGTGGGTTGGCGGGATTGCTGAACGGCAAGAAAGCCGTCGTGATCTATGCGAGAGGCCTCGACTATTCAAGGCAATCGAGCACGCCCGCCGAGTCGTTCGACTATCAGCGGCCGTTTCTTGAGGCGTGGCTGCGCTTCATCGGTATCACCGACATCGAATCGATCGTCGTCGAGAAAACGCTGTTTGGACCCGAAATCGATCACGCGGGCAGGGAGGCTGCGCGCGAACAGGCAGTGACGCTGGTACACGCGGCTTCAGCATCAGCTTCGGTTGACGGCTGAACTGGCCAACGGCTGGAGACCGCCGAGCGCCGACGGTCTTCCACGTGTTCGCCGGCAATCTTCGATGAACCTTTTTTTCGCCTGCGCCATCCGTTTCGTCCGACCTCGCACGACCTCGCACGACCGCGCCGGTCTCGCCGGCATCCGGCGGCGCCCCGTACAATCGATCGAATACGTGCGCCGCACGAACCGGCGCGGCGGCCGTGCCTCCGATCGACCGGCATCGGACCCAACCAAGGAGACAGTGATGGAGATTCGCGACAACGTCTTTCTGATCACGGGCGGCGCATCGGGCCTCGGCGCCGGAACGGCCCGCATGCTCGCTCAGGCCGGCGGCAAGGTCGTGCTCGCCGACCTCAACGAAGCAGCCGGCGCGGCGCTCGCGGGCGAACTCGGCGGCGTATTCGTGCGCTGCGACGTATCGAGCGAGGTCGATGCGCAGGCGGCCGTCGACGCCGCGACGCGCGCGGGCACGCTGCGCGGCCTCGTGAATTGCGCGGGCATCGCGCCCGCCGCGAAAACCGTCGGCAAGGACGGCGCGCATCCGCTCGACGTGTTCGCGAAGACGATCAACGTCAACTTGGTCGGCACCTTCAACATGATCCGGCTCGCGGCCGCCGCGATGGCCGCGACCGCGCCGAACGCCGGCGGCGAACGCGGCGTGATCGTCAGCACCGCGTCGGTCGCCGCCTACGACGGGCAGATCGGCCAGGCCGCGTATGCGGCGTCGAAGGCCGGTGTCGCTGGCATGACGCTGCCGATCGCGCGCGACCTGTCGCGCCACGGCATCCGCGTGATGACGATCGCGCCCGGGCTGTTCGAGACGCCGATGCTGCTCGGCATGCCGAAGGACGTGCAGGACGCGCTCGGCGCGATGGTGCCGTTCCCGCCGCGGCTCGGCAAACCGGACGAATACGCGATGCTGGTGCGCCAGATCGTCGAGAATCCGATGCTCAACGGCGAAGTGATCCGCCTCGACGGTGCGATCCGGATGCAGCCGAAGTAAGTGCAAGCAAGCAGCTGCAAAAAAAACGCCCGCGATGCGGGCGTGTCGACGTTCGGGGCGCCGGTGAGACTGCGACGGCTCAGTCCTCGCCGTCGCGCTGCATCCGCTGCCGCAACTCGGTCACCTGCGACTCGACGACGGTCGCGTCCTCCGCATCGGGCCGCTCGCCGAGATACTGCTCGAGATCCTCGAGCGCGGGGCGCAGGTAGTCGAGCCGCGCATACGCGAAGCCGCGGTCGCGCACTTCGTCGAGCTGTTCCGGCAGCAGGATCACGAGCCGCTGCTGCACCGCGAGCAGCCGCTGCCAGCGTTCAGTCTGCAGATAGATCGTCTTCAGGTTGCGCAGCATCCGCGCGATGATCTCGCGGCTGGTGGCCGGCTGCAGCAGCGCGCGCAACGCGCTGTCGACCGCGCCCGCCGCACGCGCGACGTAGGGCTCGAGCATCTCGACCATCTCGGCCTCGGACAGCGAATGGCCGTTGGTCGGATCGATGATCAGGTCGCCGTCCGGCAGCGTCACGCGCAGCAGGAAGTGGCCGGGGAACGACACGCCGCGCGCCGGCACGCCGATCTGCTCGGCGAGCTCCAGGTACAACACCGACAGCGAGATCGGAATCCCGCGCCGCCGCTTCAGCACCGCGTTCAGGTGGCTGTTATCGGGGTCGTAGTAATCGTTGTGATTGCATGCGAAGCCGAGTTCGCGGAAGAAGAACGCGTTGAGCGCGGCGACGCGGTCCTTCAGGTCCGCATCGTCGCCGAGCCGGCGGCTCAGCCGCGCGGCCAGGATGTCGATTTCGGCCAGCGTACCCTGCAGGTCGAGGTCGGGATACGCGTCCTGCGCAAGCGACAGCGCGGTTTCCGTGACGGGCAGACTGTCGTCGTCCGCCACGAGCGTGCTGAAGTAGTCGAGGACGCGGGTCATTGCGGTCGTCACTTGGCGCGCCTTCTGAAGTAAGCGTATTTGAAGCCCATCACCCACAACATACCGAAATATAGTGCAGCGAACAGCACGAGGCACGCGGCCATCAGTGCAATGCGATCGAGCGGCTGCGCACGCATGCCGGCCCAGTCGAAGTTGATCGCGCACCAGTGCATCAGGCCGGCGAGCACGAGCGCCGCGCCGATCAGCTGCACGAAGAAGCGCAGCCAGCCGGGCGACGGCTGGTAGATGCCGCGCTTGCGCAGCCCGAGGAACAGCAGCAGCGAGTTCAGGCAGGCACCGACGCCGATGCTCAGCGTGAGGCCCGCATGGCCGATCAGCGGCACGAACACGTAGTTCGAGATCTGCGTGACGATCAGCACGCCGATCGCGATCTTCACCGGCGTCTTGATGTCCTGCTTCGCGTAGAAGCCCGGCGCGAGGATCTTGATCAGGATGATGCCGACGAGACCGATCCCGTAGGTCGCGAGCGCGCGCGCGACCATCGTGACCGTATGCGCGTCGAACTTGCCGTAGTTGAACAGCGTCGCGGTGAGCGGCGTCGCGAAGAAGAACAGCGCGAGCGCGCTCGGCGCCGCGAGCAGGAACGTGACGCGCAGCCCCCAGTCGAGCAGCGCCGAATATTCATGCGAATCGGCGTCGACGTGCGCCTTCGACAGGCTCGGCAACAGGATCGTGCCGAGCGCGACGCCGAGCAGCGCGGTCGGGAACTCCATCAGGCGGTCGGCGTAGTTGATCCACGAGACCGCGCCCTGCCCGAGCCGCGACGCGATGTTGGTGTTGATGATCAGCGACAGCTGCGCGACCGACACCGCGAACGTCGCGGGCACCATCTTGGCGAGCACCCGCTTCACGCCGGGATGACGCAGCGCGCGCACCGGGTTGAGGCCGATCAGCGGCACCATGTCGATCTTCTTCAGCCCCGGCAGCTGCACGATGAACTGCAGCACGCCGCCCACGATGACGGCCCACGCGAGCGCGTAGACCGGCACCTTCAGGTGCGGCGCGACGAACACGGCCGCGGCGATGAACGCGACGTTGAGCAGCACCGGCGCGAACGCCGGCAGCGAGAAGCTCTTGTAGGTATTGAGCACGCCTGACGCGAGCGTCGTCAGCGAGATGAACACGATGTACGGGAACATGATCCGCGTCATCGTGACCGCGAGCGGGAACGCCTGCCCGTCGGTATGCAGGCCGGACGCGACCGCGAACACGACCCACGACGCGCCGGCGATCCCGACGACCGACAACACGGCGAGCGCCCACGCGAGCACGGTCGACATCGCGTCGACGAGCGCCTTGGTCGCATCGTGCCCCTGCTGGTTCTTGAACTCGGCCAGGATCGGCACGAACGCCTGCGAGAACGCGCCTTCGGCAGACAGGCGGCGCAGCAGGTTCGGAATGCGGAAAGCGACGTAGAACGCGTCGGTGTATTGACTGGCGCCGAACGCACGGGCGATCAGCGTCTCGCGGGCCAGTCCGGTCACGCGCGACAGCAGCGTGAAGCCGCTGACCGTCAGCAGGGCTCGGAATAGATTCATGGGGCGCTTATTATACGGACGTTGCGTGGCCCGGCACGGACGGATGGCGAAAAGGGCGCGCGTCGCCGGCGCCCCCGTCCGGCCGACGTCACGTTGACCTTGCCACGCGCTTGATTTTGTTGCTATAATCGCCGGTTTCTGAGCCTGTTACATGCACGGCGCCTGTCGTTTTCATGTCTCGGCCTCGGTTAAAATCACCGTTTTTTATGCGCCCCTGGGCAATCGCTCTCAGGGGACGGATCGAAAAGCAGCGCTTGGCCGTCAGGCTCCAAGCTCTGGAAACAGGACAGGATAAGGAACCGTCATGGCTAACTCCGCACAAGCACGCAAGCGCGCCCGCCAAGCCGCGAAGGCAAATTCGCACAACTCGGCGCTGCGCTCGAAATTCCGTACCGCGATCAAGTCGGTTCGCAAGGCTGTTGAAGCCGGCGACCAGGCAAAGGCTGCCGAGCTGTTCAAGGCTGCCGTGAAGACGATCGACACGATCGCCGACAAAAAGATCGTTCACAAGAACAAGGCCGCTCGCAGCAAGAGCCGCCTCGCCGCAGCCGTCAAGGGTCTGCAGGCAGCAGCGTAAATCCGGTGTGCCCGCTTCGGCGGGCGCTCCTGTTTCCTGCGATCGCAAAAAAGCCCGCCTAGGCGGGCTTTTTTGCTGTGCGTCGCCCGCGCATCGCGCCGGGCGACCGCCAGGCAGGGGCGCGGCACGCGCCCTCGCCCGTCGAACTCACTTCTTCTCGTGGTAGTCCGGCAGCTCGCACGCCTCGGTGACGACGAGGTTGTTGTCCTTCGCGAAATTCAGCACGAAATCGAACGCCATCGGCTCGACGTCGCGCAGCCGGGAATCGAGGATCACGCATTTGAGGTCGCCGAGCATCGTCGGGCGCACGTACAGCGAATATTTCAGGCGCGCGTTCGGCCCGCTCGCACCGGGCCCGAAGCAGGCCATCACGCCGGCCAGACGCTCCGACCAGTCGCTCGGGCGAAATTTTTTCCCGTCTTTCGTAATGCCCTGGATGAAGAATTCGGTCGGAGGGGTTTCAGCCATGTGGTTACCCAAGTGACGGCCCGGCGATGTCCAGGCGACAGCGCCCGGATACGCGAACACAAAGCTCGAGCGGACAGCGGCACTCGCGCTCCGAAGTCCCGAAAAAAACAGGCTGTCGAGGCGTGCCGCCGACGCGCCGCACCGGATTTGTGCAGCGCATGGCTTGTGTCCGGCAGAGCGCGAAGAGGCTTGCCTGCCGGGCTGGAGAAAACTTTTGAATTATACCGCAGCGCGGCATCGCGCGTCGTCTCGCCGCCCCTCTTCCGGCGCCTTCCAGCGTGCGCCACGATCCCAACCCGGTTTTCGTCGCGGCTCGTCAAAGCACAGAAAATCCTTTATGCTGCTTTGAGTTATCCACACCCGACGGCGGCGCCGTCCGGCCGCGCGGCCGGTTCAGACCCGCCGTATTTCGTTTCATGACCGCCAAAACCATTCGTCACTACCTGCAGTTCAAGGATTTCTCGCTGGAAGACTACGAGTACGTGCTCGAACGCACGGGTATCCTGAAGCGCAAGTTCAAGAACTACGAGACCTATCACCCGCTGCACGACCGCACGCTCGCGATGATCTTCGAGAAGAGCTCGACGCGCACGCGCCTGTCGTTCGAAGCCGGCATCTTCCAGCTCGGCGGCCACGCGGTCTTCATGAGCACGCGCGACACGCAGCTCGGCCGCGGCGAGCCGGTCGAGGATTCCGCGCAGGTCATCTCGCGGATGGTCGACATCATCATGATCCGCACGTTCGAGCAGGACGTGATCACGCGCTTCGCGGAAAACTCCCGCGTGCCGGTGATCAACGGCCTGACCAACGAATACCACCCGTGCCAGGTGCTCGCCGACATCTTCACGTACTACGAGCACCGCGGCCCGATCGCCGGCAAGACGGTCGCGTGGGTCGGCGATGCGAACAACATGCTGTACACGTGGATCGAAGCCGCGCAGATCCTCGGCTTCAAGCTGCGCCTGTCGACGCCGCCGGGCTATGCGCTCGACATGAAGCTGGTGGCGCCGGACAGCGCGCCGTTCTACGAGGTGTTCGACGATCCGAACGAAGCGTGCAAGGGCGCCGATCTCGTGACGACCGACGTGTGGACGAGCATGGGCTTCGAAGCCGAGAACGAAGCGCGCAAGCAGGCGTTTGCCGACTGGTGCGTCGACGAGGAAATGATGGGGCACGCGAATCCCGACGCGCTCTTCATGCACTGCCTGCCCGCGCACCGCGGCGAGGAAGTGACGGCCGGCGTGATCGACGGCCCGCAGAGCGTCGTGTGGGACGAGGCGGAAAACCGCCTGCACGTGCAAAAGGCGCTGATGGAGTTCCTGCTGCTCGGCCGCCTCAAGCACTGACCGCCGCGCGCATTACGTGCGCATGCCGCGCGCATGCCGCCATCCGCGCGGCATGCGGAAAAAAGCGCCGATCGACGACGATCGGCGCTTTTTTGTTGGGTCGGACGAACGCGAATGAACCGCGCGGCGCAACACCGCGTTACAGGCACACGGGCTCGGGTTCGAGCTCGACGCCGAAGCGCTCGCGCACGTCGTCCTGGATCGCGCGCGCCAGCGCGAGCACGTCGGCGCCCGTCGCGCCGCCGCGATTGACCAGCACGAGCGCCTGCCGGTCGTGCACGGCCGCCGCGCCGAGCGCGCGCCCTTTCCAGCCGCAGCGGTCGATCAGCCAGCCGGCCGCGAGCTTCACCTGCCCGTCCGGCTGCGGATACGACACGACTTCGGGTGCGCGCGCGCGCAGCGCGTCGAACTGCGCGACGTCGATCACCGGATTCTTGAAGAAACTGCCCGCGTTGCCGAGCACGAGCGGATCGGGCAGCTTCGCGCGGCGAATCGCGACAACGGCGTCGAACACGTCGCGCGGGGTCGCGGCGTCCGGCGCGATGCCGCGTGCGTCGAGCTCGCGCGTGACGTCCGCGTAGCCGAGCCGCGGCGTCCAGCGCTTGGGCAGCCGGAACGTCACGGCGACGATCGCGAAGCGGCCGCGCCCTTCCCGCTTGAAGAAGCTGTCGCGATAGCCGAACCCGCAGCGCGCGGCGTCGAAGCGCTCGCTGCGCCCCGTCGCGAGCTCGACGGCGACCAGCGAGTCGAAATAGGTCTTCATCTCGAGGCCGTATGCGCCTATGTTCTGGATCGGCGCGGCGCCGACGGTGCCCGGAATCAGTGCAAGGTTCTCGAGGCCCGGCATCCCGTGCTCGAGCGTCCACGCGACGAACGCGTGCCAGGTCTCGCCGCCGCCGGCCTCGACGTACCATGCGTCGTCGTCCTCGCGCACGACGCGACGGCCGGCGATCTCGTCGAGCAGCACGACGCCGTCGAAATCGCGCGTGAACACGACGTTGCTGCCGCCGCCGAGCACGAGCTGCGGCAGCGATGCGACGCGCGGGTCGCGGTGCAGCGCCTCGAACTGCGCCGCATGCGTGACGCGCGCGGCAAAGCGCGCCTTCGCGGCAATGCCGAACGTGTTGTGCGCGGCGAGCGGATGGTCGGGGAGCAGCGACAGGGCGGAATCGTCAGGAGGCATCGGCATTCGCGGTCACGTCCGCCGGGCGGCCATGCGGCCGGCCTTGGGCAAACGGAGGGGCATCGGTAAAATGGCAAACAGTCCGCAATTATAGCGAGTGCCCGCGCGCGAGCCGGGCGCCCGCATCTCAAGGGAGAATGCCATGCCATCGTTCGACGTCGTTTCCGAAGCGAACATGATCGAAGTGAAGAACGCCATCGAGCAGTCGAACAAGGAAATCTCGACGCGCTTCGACTTCAAGGGCTCCGACGCGCGCGTCGAGCAGAAGGAGCGCGAGCTGACGCTATTCGCCGACGACGATTTCAAGCTCGGCCAGGTCAAGGACGTGCTGATCAACAAGCTCGCGAAGCGCAACGTCGACGTGCGCTTCCTCGACTACGGCAAGGTCGAGAAGATCGGCGGCGACAAGGTCAAGCAGGTCGTCACCGTGAAGAAGGGCGTGACGGGCGACCTCGCGAAGAAGATCGTCAGGCTCGTGAAAGACAGCAAGATCAAGGTGCAGGCGAGCATCCAGGGCGACGCGGTGCGCGTGGCCGGCACGAAGCGCGACGACCTGCAGAGCGTGATCGCGATGCTGCGCAAGGACGTGACCGACACCCCGCTCGACTTCAACAACTTCCGCGACTGATCGACGCGGTCGGCCGCGCCGTCAAGCGCGCCGTCGACCACGCCGTCGAACAGTCACGCCGCGCCGCCGGGCCCCGCATGCGGGGCGCCCCGGCGGGCGGCGGCAATCCCCTTCATCAGGCCTTCCCGCCGTCCTGCGCGCCGCCGTCGGATGCCGCCTTCTTCTTGTCGCCGATCCGGCTTTCCTGCCCCGCCAGCAGCTTCGAGATATTGCCGCGGTGACGCCACACGAGCAGCACGCTCATCGCGAGCACGGCCCACGCGACCGGGTTGTGGCCGGTGCCGAACAGGAACACGTCGAACACCGGTGCGAACACGGCCGCCACCAGCGCCGCGAGCGACGAGTAACGGAAGAAGAACGCGACGATCAGCCAGGTCAGCGCGGTCGCGAGGCCGAGCACCGGGTGCACGGCGAGCAGCACGCCGGCCGCTGTCGCGACGCCCTTGCCGCCCTGGAAGCGGAAGAACACCGGATAGAGGTGGCCGAGGAACACGGCGATCGCGACCCACGCGACGGCGACGTCGGACAACCCGAAGTGCCGCGCGAGCCAGACGGCGAACCAGCCCTTGAACGCGTCGCCGACGAGCGTCAGGATCGCGGCCTTCTTGTTGCCGCTGCGCAGCACGTTGGTCGCGCCGGGATTCTTCGACCCGTACGAACGGGGATCGGCCAGGCCCATCGCGGCGCTGACGACGACGGCAAACGACACCGAACCGATCAGGTAGGCAACAAGTGCGGCGAGCAGGATCTGCATGCGGAAAACTCTTCTTTCAACGTATCGGTAAAGGGACGGCCGGGCGCGGCGGGCCGGCCCGTCGGGGCAGGCGCCGCCGCGGCGAACCGCCGGCAGGCCGCGGCAGCCGGCCGTGCGGGCCGACCGGCCGAAACGGCGCCCATTCTACCGAACGAGCGCGGCCTGCCACGAAGGTGAAACCCTCAGTCGACGCTCGCGCACTGCACGGGCGTCGCGCCGAGCAGCGTCGTGAGTACCGCCGGCGCGAGGCTGACGAGGTAGCCGCGGCGGCCGCCGTTCAGGTAGATCGTCGGCAATTCGAGGATGGTCGACTCGACGTACACGGGCATCGTCTTGCGCGTGCCGAACGGCGACGTGCCGCCGACCAGATAGCCGGAATGGCGGTTCGCGACGTCGGGCTTGCACGGCTCGACGCGCTTCGCGCCGATCTGCCGCGCGAGGTTCTTGGTCGACACCGTGCGGTCGCCGTGCATCAGCACGATCAGCGGCTTCGCGTGCTCGTCCTCCATCACGAGCGTCTTCACGACGCTATGCTCGTCGACGCCGAGCTGGCGCGCCGACTCGCCGGTGCCGCCGTGCTCGACGTAATCGTACGGATGCTCGCCGAACGCGACGCCGTGGCGGCGCAGCAGCTGGGTCGCGGGTGTCTCGGACACGTGTCTGGATTTGCTCATGGCGGCATTTTAATGGCGAACGACCGGCGGGCGGGCGGCGTTGCGGCCATCGCATGCATCGCCCGCCATTGCGCACGAGCGCATCACGCCTTCGCCTTCGCCTTCGCCTTCGCCTTCGCCTTCGCCTTCGCGACAGCGTACCGGGCGCCGGCGGTATACTCGCGGCCCTTTTGTCCCGGGCGAGCGCAGCCGCAGCCGCGTCGAGCCGATTCGCACCGCACCGGCATCATTGCGGACATCGCGAACCGCTATTGCCCGATTGACCGATTGTGGCGCGCCCGCCGCCATGGCACGATCGTTCGCAAAACTCGCCGCGCCACTGCACGGCCTTCTTCTGGAGACGCCATGTCCTCGCCTGTCCGCTCATCCGCGCCGCTCGACGTCGCGGCACTGCTCGCCGCGCTGCCCGGCCGCATCGCCGACGTGCCCGCCCGCTGGGCCGCGCAAGCGCCCGCGCACCCGGCGCTGATCGAGGACGCGCGCCGCCTGTCGTACGGCGAGCTGTCGCGGGCCGTCGATGCGGCCGCCGAGCGGCTCGCGCGCCTCGGCGTGCGCGGCGGCGATCGCGTGATGATCGTCGCGGAAAACAGCGTCGCGCAGATCGTGCTGCTGTTCGCAGCCGCGCGCGTCGACGCTTGGGCGCTCGTGTCGAACGCGCGGCTGTCGGCCGGCGAGCTCGATGCGATCGCCGCGCACGCGCGGCCGAAGCTGATCGCGTTCTCGACGGAAGCATCGCCCGATGCGCGCACGCACGCGGCGCGCCACGGCGCGACGCCCGCCGACGCGCTGCCGGTCGACATCGGCACGTGGTCGTACCGCGTCGACGCGAGCGCGCCCGACGAGCCGGTGTCACCCGACGGCGCCGCGCAGTGCGCGGCGCTGATCTACACGACCGGCACGACGGGTACGCCGAAAGGCGTGATGCTGTCGCACCGCAACCTGCTGTTCATCGCGGCGACGTCGAGCGCGCTGCGCGGCGTGTCGCCCGACGACGTCGTCTATACGGTGCTGCCCGTGTCGCACGTGTACGGGCTCGCATCGGTCTGCCTCGGCAGCCTGTACGCGGGGGCGACGCTGCGGCTCGCGCCGCGCTTCGCGCCCGAGGCCGTGCGCGTCGCGCTCGCCGACGAAGGCGTGACGATCTTCCAGGGCGTGCCCGCGATGCACGCGAAACTGCTCGAGCACCTGCACACGCACGCGCACGCATGGCATGCGCCGCGGCTGCGCTTCGCGTATTCGGGCGGCTCGCCGCTCGACGCCGACCTGAAGGCGCGCGTCGAGCGCGTGTACGGCGTGCCGCTGCACAACGGCTACGGCATGACCGAGAGCAGCCCGACGATCACGCAGACGCCGCTCGACGCGCCGCGTACCGACTGCTCGGTCGGCGTGCCGATCCCGGGCGTCGAGATGCGGATCGTCGCACCGGACGGCACCGACGTGCCGCCGGGCGAAGTAGGCGAAATCCGCGTGCGCGGGCCGAACGTGATGCTCGGCTACTACCGCAACGCGGACGCGACGCGCGCGGCCGTGTCGCCGGACGGCTGGCTCAGCACCGGCGATCTCGCACGCCAGGCAGCGGACGGCTCGGTGACGATCGCGGGCCGCAGCAAGGAGCTGATCATCCGCTCGGGCTTCAACGTGTATCCGGTCGAGGTCGAACAGGTGCTGAACGCGCACCCGGACGTCGTGCAGGCGGCCGTCGTCGGCCGTGCGGTCGAGGGCAACGAGGAAGTGCTCGCGTTCGTCGAGCTGGTGCCGGGCGCGGCCGCGACCGAGGCCGCGCTGCAGGCGTGGTGCGCGCAACGGCTCGCGCCGTACAAGCGCCCCGCGCGCATCCGCGTGCTCGATGCGCTGCCCGCCGCATCGACGGGCAAGGTGCTGAAGCACAAGCTGCGCGAACTCGCGTGACGCGCGGCGCCGGCCGCATCCCGCGCGTGGGCCGGCGCGCGCCGCGCTAGCCGCGCGGGTGGTGTTGCGCGTGCAGCGTCTTCAGCCGCTCGCGCGCGACGTGCGTGTAGATCTGCGTGGTCGAGATGTCGCTGTGGCCGAGCAGCAGCTGCACGACGCGCAGGTCGGCGCCGTGGTTCAGCAGGTGCGTCGCGAACGCGTGGCGCAGCGTATGCGGCGACAGGTGCGCGCGCACGTCGGCCTGCTGCGCGTGGCGCTTGATGATGTTCCAGAACTGCTGGCGCGTCATCCCGTCGCCGCGCGCGGTCACGAACAGCGCGTCGGCCGCGCGCGCGCCGAGCAACGCGGGCCGCGCGTCGCGCAGATAGCGTTCGATCCAGCCGTGCGCGACTTCGCCGAACGGCACGAGCCGCTCCTTCGAACCCTTGCCCATCACACGCACGACACCCTCGTTGAGCCCGACCTCGACGGTCTTCAGCGTCACGAGCTCGCTCACGCGCAGCCCGCTCGCATACATCAGCTCGAGCATCGTGCGATCGCGCAGGCCGAGCGGCGTGCCGATGTCGGGCGCGCCGAGCAGCGCTTCGACCTGCGCCTCGGACAGCGTCGACGGAAACCGCGCGGCCTGCTTCGCCGACGTGATCCGCAGCGTCGGGTCCGCGCTCGCGTGACGCTCGCGCACGGCCCAGCCGTAATAGCGCCGGAACACCGACAGCCGCCGGTTCGACGACGTCGCCTTGCCGTCGCTGCGCGCGGCGATGTAGCCCGTCAACATCGCTTCGTCGGCCGAGTCGAGCGACGTGTCGTGCGTCGCGGCCAGCCATTGCGAAAACAGCGCCAGGTCGCGCCGGTACGCATCGAGCGTGTTTCGCGCGAGCCCATGTTCGAGCCACAGCGCATCGCAGAACACGTCGATCGACGCGCGGCTCGCGAGCAGCGCGGGCGATGCGGCGGCCGCGGCATCGCTGGCGTCGGATGCGGAATCGGAATCGGGGGAAAGCAACGGTTCGCTCATCAGTACGGCACGCCTTCATGCGCCAGCAGCCAGCGCTTCACTTTCTGGTAATAGCCATTGTCGTCGTGATTCGCGAAACCGCCGAGGCCGCCAGCCGCGACGACACGATGACACGGGATCACGAGCGGGAAATAGTTCGCGCCACACGCCTGGCCGACCGCGCGCGGCGCGCTGCCGATCCGCTTCGCGACCTGCCCGTAGGTCAGCACCGTGCCCGGCGGAATGTCGCTGATCACGTTCCACACGCGGTGCTGGAATGCACTGCCGACGTCGGCGAGCGGCAGGTCGAAGCGCGCCGACGCACGCTCGAAATAACGTTCGATCTGCTCGACCGCGCGCTTCGCGAGCGGCGAATCCGGATCGACCGACTTGACCGACTCGGGTAGATAGACGATCTCGCGCACCACCGCGGCATCGGTGCGGATGCCGACCTTGCCGAACGGCGCGTCGATGACTGCGTTGAACATGAATTTCTCCTGACCGGTGAAACACGCGGCGCCGCCGCGCGCCGACGACACTTTACGCCGCCTTCATGCGGCACGCAGCGCCCATTCGACATGCTCGCGCACGACCGGCGACGGATCGTCGGCCCGCGCGCGCAACGCGGCGACGATCGCGGTGCGCGCTTCGGGTGCGAGCCGATCGGCCGGCGCGCGCAACGCATTGCCGAGCCCGACCGCGAGATTGCGCAGCCAGCTTTCGTAACCGATGCGCCGGATCGCGCTGCCCTGCATCCGCGTGTCGAACGCGTCGGCGTCCCACGCGAACAGCTCGACGAGCGTCGCGCGGTCGAGCCCGTGCCGCACGTCGAAATCGGCGACGGGCGCGGCCTGCGCGAACTTGTTCCACGGACACACGAGCTGGCAGTCGTCGCAACCGTACACGCGGTTGCCGATCATCGGCCGCAGCGGCTCCGGAATGCTGCCTTTCAGTTCGATCGTCAGGTACGAGATGCAGCGGCGCGCGTCGACGCGATACGGTTCGACGATCGCGCCCGTCGGGCACGCGCCGATGCAGCGCGTGCAGCTGCCGCAGTGCGCGCCGGGCGTCTCGGGCGCGCGCTCGGGCGCCGTTTGCGCGTCGGTCGGCAGCGGCACGTCGACGTAGATTTCGCCGAGGAAGAACAGCGAACCCGCGTCGCGCTGCAGCAACAGCGTGTGCTTGCCGCGCCAGCCGACCCCGGCCTTCTGCGCGAGCTCGACCTCGAGCACCGGCGCCGAATCGGTGAACACGCGGTAGCCGAATGCGCCGATCTCGCGCTCGATGCGCTCCGCGAGCGTCTGCAGCCGGTTGCGCAGCACCTTATGGTAGTCGCGGCCGCGTGCGTAGATCGACACGACGGCCGCCTGCGGATCGTCGAGACGCGCGCGCTCGCGTGCGCGCCAGTCGTGCGGCGCGAGCGCGCCGGATGACGCATCGGGTGGGTCGGCGGCGAGCGTTTCGGCCGGCAGATAGGCGAGCCGCGCGGAAATCACGCGTCGCGTACCGGCCACAAGTTCGGCCGGCCGCGCGCGTTTCATCCCGTGTTTCGCCATATAATCCATTTCGCCGTGGTACCCGGCTTCCAGCCAGGCGGCGAGGCCTGCTTCGGCATCCGAGAGATCGGTATCGCTGATGCCTATCGCCCCGAAACCCAATTCGCGCCCCCACGCCCTGATGCGCGCGGCGAGCGCAGCCAACGTCGCATCATCGAGCGCGCACGGCGCCGCGCCTTCGGCACGAGTCGAAGGCCTGTCGGATGCGGCGAGTTCCGGTAATCGGTTCATCGCACTATTTTACGAGAATGCCAGCCACGTCCCATACGCCTCATGCCGACACGCTGCCCGCCCCGCTCGCGGAGCGCGTGATCGCACTCGCCGACGAAGCGGCGACCGAGGCCTTCGGCACCCGCTTCGCGCACGCGCTCGACGCGGCGCGTAGCGAACTCGCCCATGCACACGCGTTCAACGGGCTGCAGATCCAGCTGATCGGCGACCTCGGCGCGGGCAAGACGACCCTCGTGCGCGCGATCCTGCGCGGCCTCGGCCACCCGGGGCGCGTGCGCAGCCCGACCTACACGCTCGTCGAACCGTACGCGTTCGCGCGCGACGACGGGGAACTTGAGGTCTATCACTTCGATCTGTATCGATTCAACGATCCGGCCGAATGGTCCGATGCAGGCTTTCGCGAGTATTTCAATTCCAGCGCGATCTGCCTCGTCGAATGGCCGCAGCAGGCGGGCCCGCTGCTCGGCGTGCCCGATCTGGTTTTCTCGCTCGACGTGGATGGCGACGGCCGCGCCCTCACCGTCCGTGCGTACAGCGCTTCAGGAAAGGCATGTCTCGAAAGATGTTGATCAAACCGTTCCGCTCGATCGAATCGGCGGCCACCGCCACGCACAACTGGCGGCGCCGCCAGATCCTGTGCGCGGGCGCGTCGACGCTGGTGCTCGGCCTCGTCGCGCCGCGGCTCGCGCACGCGTCGTCGGTGCTCGGCGTGCGTGTATGGCCCGCGCGCGATTACACGCGCGTCACGATCGAATCCGACCAGCCGCTGCAGAATAGCCAACAGCTGCTGCAGGGTCCCGACCGGCTCGTCGTCGACCTGAACGGGCTCGACCTCGACCAGGCGCTGCGCGACCTCGTGTCGAAGATCGCGCCGAACGATCCGCAGATCCAGTCGGTGCGCGTCGGCCAGTATCAGCCGCACGTGGTGCGGATGGTGTTCGACCTGAAAGGCTCGGTGAAGCCGCAGGTGTTCACGCTGCCGCCGGTCGGCACCTACAAGTACCGGCTCGTGTTCGACCTGTATCCGGCCGTCGCGCCCGATCCGCTGACCGACCTGATCGCGCAGACGGAACGCAAGGAACAGGCGCTCAACGACACCGCGCGCGCGCAGCAGGTGCAGCCGCCGAGCGCGCTGAACGGGCCGGCGACGCCGCCCGTCGCGGGCAACGACAACAGCGACGCGTTCTTCCAGCGCTTCGCGCAGAACACGCCGGCCGCGCCGCGCACGCCGCCGGCCGCCGCGACGCCGTCTTCGCCTGCCACGCCCGCGAAGCCGGCCGTCAAGCCGCCGCCCGTCATCGCGCGCCGCGACGACAGCGAGGACGACGGCGACACCTACAAGTTCACCGCGCCGAAATCCGGCAAGGGCGGCACCGTGCGCCTGCTGACGGTCGCGATCGACCCGGGCCACGGCGGCGAGGATCCGGGCGCGATCGGCGGCGGCGGCACGTACGAGAAACACGTCGCGCTCGACATCGCGAAGAAGCTGCGCGCGAAGATCGACGGCGCGCCGAACATGCGCGCGATGATGACGCGCGACGCCGACTTCTTCGTGCCGCTGAACGTGCGCGTGCAGAAGGCGCGCCGCGTCGGCGCGGACCTGTTCGTGTCGATCCACGCCGATGCGTTCACGACGCCGTCCGCGCGCGGCTCGTCGGTGTTCGCGCTGTCCGACCACGGCGCGTCGAGCGCCGCGGCGCGCTGGCTCGCGAACAAGGAGAACTCGTCCGACCTGATCGGCGGCATCAACATCAAGACCCAGGACGCGGCAGTCAGCCGCGCGCTGTTCGACATGTCGACGACCGCGCAGATCCGCGATTCGCTGCGCTACGGCAACTACGTGCTGAAGGAAGTCGGCGGCATCAACAAGCTGCACAAGGGCTCGGTCGAGCAGGCCGGGTTCGCGGTGCTGAAGGCGCCCGACATTCCGTCGATCCTCGTCGAGACGGCGTTCATCAGCAATCCGGAAGAGGAAAGCCGGCTGAACGACGACAGCTACCGCGACCAGATGGCCGACGCGATCTTCCGCGGCATCAAGCGTTACTTCGCCGCGAATCCGCCGCTCGCGAAGAGCCGGATGGCCTGACCGGCCACCCTGCCCCGCCGCCGGCACGCGCTGCGTGCCGGCGCGTCACAACGCCGCGAAGCGGCGCGCGAGCTTCCCGCCGAACACGTTCACCGCGAGCCCGCCCATCACGAGCGCGGCGCCGATCAGCTGCGCGTCCGTCAGATGCTCGTCGAGCAGCAGCGCCGACGACGCGAGCCCGACGATCGGCACCAGCAGCGAGAACTGCGCGACCTGGGCGGCCGGATAACGCGACATCAGGCGGCTCCACAAGCCGTAGCCGAGCAGCGTCGCGACGAACGCGAGATAGACGACCGCGAAGATCGACGCGCCGTTCAGCCCGAGCAGCGCGGCCTCGATCCGCTGCGGCCCCTCGAACCACAGCGACAGCAGGAAGAACGGCACCGGCGGCACGAGGCTCGCCCACACGACGAGCGACACCAGGTTGGCCTTGCCCAGCTTCTTCGTGACGATATTGCCGAACGCCCACATCGCGGCCGAGCAGAGGGTCAGCAGGAAGCCCGCGAGCGTCATCGCGCGGCCGCCCTGCGCAGCGATCACGACGAGTCCGGCCGCGGCGACCGCGAGCCCGACCAGGCTCTGCACGCGCAGCCGCTCGCCGAGGAACAGCATCGCGAACACCAGCGTGAAGAATGCCTGCGACTGCAACACGAGCGACGCGAGGCCGGCCGGCATGCCGACGTACATGCCGGTAAACAGGAGCACGAACTGGCCGAGCTGGATCGTCGCGCCATACAGGATCAGCATGCGCCACGGAATCTGCGGCCGGCGCACGAAGAACACCGCGGGCACCGCGGCGAGCGTGAAGCGCAGCGCGCCGAGCAGCATCGGCGGCATGCCGTGCAGGCCGACCTTGATCACGACGAAGTTCACGCCCCACGCCAGGATCACGACCAGCGCGAGCAGCAAGTCCTTCGGGGCCATCATCGGCGTCTCCTCGATTTTGTCGGATGGTTTCCTGAACGCCGCTCAGTCTACCGAATTTCGCCGCGCGACCCGATACCCGCGCGGTGCACATGGAATCGGCGCCAGGCACGGCGCCGTGGCCGCGCCGCACGACGCGTGCCTGCCCCGCGGCCGCATCGCGCGGCGGACATCCGGCTGCCCGTTGCACGCGTGGCCGCCGTGCCGCCAGTACAATTACCGGCATTCCTGCCGTTCCCCACGAGGCCCGCCATGACCGATCCGATCAAAGCCCTGCTGAAGCCGCACATCCGCGACATCGGCAACCTGCAGGTGCGCCGCACGCTGCCCGCGCTCGCCGCACGCCTCGTCGGCCCGTTCATCTTCTTCGATCACATGGGGCCCGCGACGCTGCCGGCCGGCACCGGGCTCGACGTGCGCCCGCATCCGCATATCGGGCTCGCCACCGTCACCTACCTGTTCGACGGCGCGATCCTGCACCGCGACAGCCTCGGCTCGCTGCAGGAGATCGTGCCGGGCGACGTGAACTGGATGACGGCCGGCCGCGGCATCGTCCACTCGGAGCGCACGCCCGACGCGCAGCGCGCGAGCGGCCACACGGTGCACGGGATCCAGACCTGGGTCGCGCTGCCGGTTGCCCACGAGACCACCGAGCCGTCGTTCGAGCACCATGCGGCCGACACGCTGCCCAAGCGCGACGAGAACGGCGTGTCGCTCACGGTGATCGCCGGCGACGCGTTCGGCCTGCGCTCGCCCGTCACGACGTTCTCGCGCACGCTGTACGTCGCCGCCGAATTCGCGGCCGGCGGCCACCTCGAACTCGACGCATCGCACGAGGAACGCGCGGTCTACGTGGTCGACGGCGACCTGTCGATCGACGGCACGCCGGTGCCGGCCGAGCAGATGGCCGTGCTCGCACCGGGCGCCACCGTCACGCTCGAGAGCGGCAACGGCGCGCGCGCGATGCTGCTGGGCGGCGACAGGATCGACGGCGAGCGCTTCATCGAATGGAACTTCGTCGCCAGCAGCCGCGACGCGATCGAGCGCGCGAAACGGGCGTGGACGAACCAGGAAATGGGCAAGGTGCCCGGCGAAACCGAGTGGATTCCGCTGCCCGAGTCGAAGCCGCGTTGAAAAAGGGGCGCGCCGCCCCCATCCTGACGACATTCGAACCGAAGAGAACGACATGGACACCACGCTTGCCACTTTCGAGAAAGACGTCATCGAGGCGTCGCTGGACACGCCCGTGCTGGTCGACTTCTGGGCGCCGTGGTGCGGCCCCTGCAAGACGCTCGGTCCGCTGCTCGAAAAGCTCGAAGCCGATTACGAAGGCCGCTGGAAGCTCGTGAAGGTGAACGTGGACGAGAACCAGGAACTCGCCGCGCACTTCCAGACGCGCAGCATCCCGCACGTGATCGCGTTCGCCGACGGGCGCCCGGTCGACCAGTTCATCGGCGTGCTGCCGGAAGGCCAGTTGCGCGCGTTCCTCGACCGGCTGCTGCCCGCGCCCGACGAAGCCGAGCGCCGCGCCGCACAATACGCGATCGCCGAATCGCGCTACGACGATGCGATCACCCACCTCGAAGCGGCGCTCGCGCTGAACCCCGGCTTCGACGACGCGCGGCTCGACCTGATCGAACTGCTGCTCGCGAACAACCAGGTGGACGCCGCACGCGCCGAGGCCGAACGCCTGTCGCCGCAGACCGTGCAGGGCACCGATCCGCGCTACCAGGCGATCAAGACCCGTTTCGATGCGCTCGACGCGACGGCCGACCTGCCGCCGACCGACGCGCTCGAGGCGCGCATCGCGGCGAACCCCGCCGATCTCGACGCACGCTTCGACCTCGCGCAGAGCCTGATCGCGCGCCGCGCGTACGAAGGCGCGCTCGAGCAGTTGCTGGAAATCGTGCTGCGCGACCGCGCGTATGGCGACGACCTCGGCCGCCGTACGATGATCTCGGTGTTCGAGCTGGCGGGCGATCGCCCGGAACTCGTCGCCGCGTGGCGGCGCAAGCTGAGCATGGCGCTCAACTGACGAACGAACGGCCGGGCCGCGATGGCCTGGCCGACTCGCCTCGTCGCGCGCGGCGGCTCCGCCGCGCCGCAACATTCCTTGGCGCGTCGCTCGACGCCGCGATCAACCCGCGGCCCGCGCCGCGATCGCCCGCAACGCATGCGCGGCGGCCGCGAAACCGAAGCTCGCGGTCACGCACACGCTCGAACCGAACCCCGCGCAGTTGAGCCCCGCGACATGCGCGGCGGCGGACGGTTCCGCGCCATCCTCGATGTCGCACGCGGCCGCTTCCGGATAGATCAGCGGCTCGTCCGAATACACGGCGCTGACCTTGAAGCGCGCCTTCGGCCCGCGCGGAAAGCCGTGCTGCTTGCGCAGCTGCGCACGCACCTTCGAGAGCAGCGGATCCTGGATCGTCAGCGCGAGATCGTCGATGCGGATGCGCGTCGGGTCGAGCTGCCCGCCTGCGCCGCCGACCGTGACGAGCGGCTGCCCTTTCGCGACGCACCACGCGATCAGCGCGACCTTCGTGCGCACGCTGTCGATCGCGTCGATCACGTAGTCGAAGCCGCCGCCGAGCAGCGCGTCGAAGTTGTCGGGTTCCGCGAAATCCTCGATGCGGTTCACGCGGCACGCGGGATCGATCAGCGCGATCCGCTCGGCCATCGCGTCGACCTTCGGCTTGCCGTAATTGCCGTCGAGCGCGTGGATCTGCCGGTTCGTATTGCTTTCGGCGACGTTGTCGAGATCGATCAGCGTCAGCGTGCCGATCGCGCTGCGCGCGAGCGCCTCGGCCGTCCACGACCCGACGCCGCCGATGCCGATCACGGCCACGTGCGCGCCCTCGAACGCGGCGAGCGCCGGGGCGCCGTACAGCCGCGCGATGCCGCCGAAGCGGCGCTCGCGATCCACGTCAAGCTGGATTGTCGGGGTCGGGGTAAGATCAGAGGAACTGAGCGGGGCGGTGTCGGCAGCGGACATGGCAGCAAGGAAAACGTAAGTCGAGCAGCCCTCTATTTTGCCTGAACTCCCCGCCGGCACGCGCCACTGTGCACGCACGATTCTCGCGCGTTAGCTATACTGGCCCCAGATTGAAGCGTTCGCATAACATGACGACTCTCGCCGATCTCCGCATCAACTATTCGCGTGCTTCGCTCGACGAAGCCGATGCCGCCCCCGACCCCTTCGCCCAGTTCGATCGCTGGTTCAAGGAGGCGCTCGCCGCCAAGCTCCCCGAGCCAAACACGATGACGCTCGCCACCGTCGGCGACGACGGCCGGCCGTCGGCACGCATCGTGCTCATCAAGGCTGTCGACGAACGCGGGTTCGTCTTCTTTACCAATTACGAAAGCCGCAAGGGGCGCGACCTCGCCGCCCATCCGTACGCGGCACTGCTGTTCTACTGGATCGAGCTCGAGCGCCAGGTGCGCATCGAGGGCCGGATCGAAAAGACCAGCGCCGACGAAAGCGACCGCTATTTCGCGTCGCGCCCGCTCGGCTCGCGCATCGGCGCGTGGGCGTCCGAGCAGAGCGCCGTGATCGACAGCCGCGCGACGCTCGAAGCGCGCGAGAAGGACGTGGCCGAACGCTACGGCGAGAACCCGCCGCGCCCGCCGCACTGGGGCGGCTATCGCGTCGTGCCCGACGCGATCGAGTTCTGGCAGGGCCGCCCGTCGCGGCTGCACGACCGCCTGCTCTATACGCGCGACGCCGCTGCGGCGTCGGGCTGGACGATCTCGCGCCTGTCGCCGTAAGCCGAACCGCGGCCGCGGTGCCGCTTGCCGGTCGTGTCTCGTGTTGCATCCGGGCGCCCGCCTCGCAGGAGGCGGGCGCCGGTCAAGATACTTGGCTGTATTCGATTCAACGAACAAACGGAGAATCCAAATGTTCTGGGAAAAGAAGCTGGCACAGTGGGCGGACGAAGTACGGGCGAAAGCGAACATACCGGCGCGCCTCGTGCTGTGGAACGGCGATCAACTCGATTTCGGCACCTTCAGCGCACCGCAGGTCACGCTGAAGGTCAACAGCGCGTCGGCGCTGCCGCTCTTGCTCGAACCGAGCCTCGACAATCTCGGCGAGGCGTACGTGAAGGGCAAGATCGACATCGAAGGCCGGCTGTCGGACATCATCAACATCAGCTATTCGCTCGCGCGCAGCACGGTCACCAGCGCGAGCAAGCTCGCGCGCGTGAAGCGCTACTTCAATCACACGAAGAACACCGACCGGAAGGCGATCCAGTATCACTACGACGTCTCGAACGAGTTCTACCAGCTGTGGCTCGACGAGAACATGGTGTACTCGTGCGCGTACTTCGAGAACGGCGACGAGGATCTCGCGACCGCGCAGATCAAGAAGATCGACCACATCCTGACCAAGATCCAGCTGGAGCCCGGCCAGCGCCTGCTCGACATCGGCTGCGGCTGGGGCGCGCTCGTGCTGCGCGCCGCGCAGAAGTTCGGCGCGACGTGCCTGGGCGTGACGCTGTCGCAGAACCAGTTCGATCTCGCGACCGCGCGCGTGAAGGCCGCCGGGCTCGAGGACAAGATCGAGATCCGCCTGCAGGACTACCGCGAGATCGACGGGCAGTTCGACCGCATCACGAGCGTCGGGATGTTCGAGCACGTCGGCCGCAAGAACCTGCCGCTCTATTTCTCACGCGTGCACGACCTGCTGACCGACGACGGCATCGCGATGAACCACGGGATCACGTCGACCGACGCGGAAAGCGGCGAAACGGCGCTCGGCGGCGGCGAATTCATCGACCGCTACGTGTTCCCGGACGGCGAGCTGCCGCACATCAGCCTCGCGCTCGAAGCGGCGCAGCGCGGCGGGCTCGAGGCGATTGACGTCGAAAGCCTGCGGCGGCACTATGCGCGCACGCTCGACATCTGGACCGAGAACTTCGAGGCGAAGGCGGACCAGGCGCGCGCGCTCGTCGACGACGAGAAATTCCGCATCTGGCGCGTGTACCTCGCCGGTTGCGCGTATGCGTTCGAACACGACGACGTGTCGATCTTCCAGATCGTGTGCCGCAAGGCCGGACGCAGCGCGAAAACGCTGCCGTGGTCGCGGCGCTACATGTACGAACACACGCTGCCGCGCTAGGCGGCACTTCACGCTGGGCATGCATGGGTGACGGCAGGACGCGGCGCAACACGCCGCCGCAACGACAGCAGCGCGACGAACCGGGCGGATCGCACGCCGACGGGCAGTTCGACCTGTTCGGCGGCGCGGCGCCCGACGACGCGCGCGCGGCCGCGCCCGCGGATGGCGACAGCGCTGCAGGTGCCGGCGCACGCGTGACGCCGGACGAACACGACACTGCGCGGCCGGCAAAGTCGCCCGCGCGCCCCGGCCGTGCATCGCCCCGCCCTTGCGCCGACCAGGAACCGGCGGAACCGCCCCCTGCCTCCGGCCTGCTGTGGGACGAACCGTCTCCACCGGCCGCGCCGCCGAAGAAAAGCCGGCGCCGGCGCGGCGTGCCGCCCGCCCCGGTTTCCGCGGAAGTCGCCGCCGCCGCGGCCGCGCTGCCGCCCAATGTGCGGCTCGGCACGTCGTCGTGGTATTTCCCCGGCTGGGACGGCATCGTCTACGACGGCGATTTCGCGCAGACGAAGCTGTCGCGCGAAGGGCTCGAGGCGTACGGCGCGCATCCGCTGCTGAAGAGCGTAAGCCTCGACCGCTCGTTCTACGGGCCGCTGTCGGTGGCCGATTACCTGCGCTACGCGCAACAGGTGCCGGACGACTTCCGCTTCGTCGTGAAGGCGCCGGCGTCCGTCACCGATGCGGTCGTGCGCGGCAGGCGCGGCGAGCCGTCGGGCCCGAACCCGACCTTCCTCGACGCGCAGCTCGCGACCCGGGAATTCGTGCAGCCGTGCCTCGAAGGGCTCGGCCGGAAGGCCGGCGTGCTGGTGTTCCAGTTCTCGCCGATGCCCGATCAACTGCTCGCCGAGCCGGCCGCGCTGATCGACCGGCTGTCGGCATTCTTCGCGGCATTGCCGCTGCTGCCGCCGGACGCCGACGGCACGCGCTACGCGATCGAGATCCGCGACGCGAGCCTGCTCACGCCGCGCTTCATCCGCGCGCTCGCGGCGCTCGGCGTGCGCTACTGCGTCGGCCTGCACGCGCGGATGCCCGACCCGCTGCGCCAGGCGGCCGCGCTCGCGCTGCTCGACGGCGATGCGCCGGGCCCGCTGATCGTGCGCTGGAGCCTGCACGGCGGCTTCAAGTACGAACAGGCGAAAGCGAAGTACGAGCCGTTCGACAAGCTCGTCGACGAGGACCCGGCCACGCGCGCGGCGCTCGCCGAGCTGGCCGCGCGCTACGCGCTGGCCGGACAGCCGGTGATCATCACGATCAACAACAAGGCGGAAGGCTCCGCGCCGCTGTCGTGCCTCGCGCTCGCGCGCGAGATCGCCGCCGCGTGCGCGCACTGGCGCAGCGAGGCTGCGTAGGGGTCGCGGCGCGGGTGCCCGCGCCGCTTGCGGCCGACGTGCCGATTACGTCGATTACGCGCCGCGCTGCGACTTCAGCCGGTGCGAGAACTTCTGGCGGAATTTCGCGAGCTTCGGCCCGATCACGACCGAGCAGTAGCCCTGCCCCGGATTGCGTGCGTAATAGTTCTGATGATAGTCCTCGGCCGGCCAGTAGTTGCCGTCGAGCGGCACGACCTGCGTGACGATCGGCTGCCCGAACACCTGCTCGCGCTCCAGTTCGCGGATCACGTCGAGCGCGACGTCGCGCTGCGCGTCGGAATGCGTGAACACGACCGACCGGTATTGCGTGCCGACGTCGTTGCCCTGCCGGTTCAGCTGGGTCGGATCGTGCGTCGCGAAGAAGATCTCGAGGATCTCGCGATAACCGATGCGCGCCGGATCGAACGTCACGTTCACGACCTCGGCGTGACCGGTGTCGCCGTCGCAGACGTCGCGATAGCCGGGATTGCGCGTATGGCCGCCCGCATAGCCCGACTGGACGGCCGTCACGCCGTCGACGTCGAGAAACACGGCCTCCGTGCACCAGAAGCACCCGCCGCCCACAGTCGCGGTTTCAAGCATCTCGTTCACCATGAAATCAGTACCTCGTTGAAGACGGCGGCCGGCACGCAGGCACGCGCCGGCGCCGCCGGTCCTTATCGTCGCTGCCCGGTTGCCCGGCGCGCAGCGGCAGCGTTCAAGTATCTCACTCGCGCGCGAATCCGGCAGAACCGCATGCGCGCCGCGCGCCACCGGCTGCGCGTTTCTCGACTACACTTAGGCACGCTTCGCCGCGACGGCACACCGTCCGGCTGCACGCAGCGTCCGATGCATGCCCGCCCTGATGCCAACAACATCTGCCGGAACATCGATATGCACGCCTCAGCAGAAATCGCCCGCATGACGGGCCCGGCCGCCGGTGCCCCGCGCGCCGTCGCCTTCACCGCACCCTCGCGTCACCGTACGCCCGTTGCGCCGCCTGCGCGACGATCCGGCGCGCCGCGTTTCCCCGCTTTCCCGATCTGATGCACCGCACCGCGCGTCCTGCAATCGCGCGCCACCGCCTGTGCATTCCCGTCACGCAACCTGTTCGACCCGCACGCCCGCAGTGAACGGCCGTGCGCCCGTGATCCGATACAACCGAGAGAGGCACCACGATGAGCATGCGGCCTGACCCGACCTTTCACGCTTCGCCGGAACTTGCGATGCAGGCGCCGGCGGAGGAATTTGCCTATACGTTGTTGCTGAGCCCCGATTTTTCCAGGCCCGACGCGCTCGCCGTGATCGACGTGAAACCCGGCTCGGCGACCTACGGCAAGATCGTGCACACGGTGACGATGCCGAACACCGGCGACGAATTCCACCACTTCGGCTGGAATGCGTGCTCGTCGTCGCTGTCGCCGCTGACCGGTCACGCGTTTCTCGAGCGCCGCTTCCTGATCATCCCGGGCCTGCGCTCGTCGCGGATCTACGTGATCGACACGAAGCCGCACCCGACGCAGGCGCGTATCCACAAGATCATCGAGCCCGGCGAGGTGTTCGCGAAGACCGGCTATTCGCGGCCGCATACGGTTCATTGCGGCCCCGAGGGCATCTACGTGAGCACGCTCGGCGGCGCGGGCCCGGACGGCACCGACGGCGCGCCCGGCATCTTCATCATGGACTGCGAGACCTTCGACGTGCTCGGCCGCTGGGAAATCGACCGCGGCCCGCAGGACAAGCATTACGACTTCTGGTGGAACCTGCCGCGCGACTACATGGTGTCGAGCGAATGGGCGCTGCCGCCGCAATTCGAGAACGGCATCGTGCCGGAAGACCTGCTCGCGAACCGCTACGGCCACCGGCTGCATTTCTGGGACCTGCGCGCGCGGCGCAACGTGCAGACGATCGATCTCGGCGCGCAGCACCAGATGGCGCTCGAAGTGCGGCCCGCGCACGATCCGGTGCGCGAATACGGGTTCGTCGGCGTCGTGGTCGACACGACCAATCTCGAAGGATCGATCTGGACCTGGTGGCGCGAGGACGGCCAGTTCCATGTGGAGAAGACCGCGACGATTCCGCCCGAGCCGGCCGCCGCCGACGAACTGCCGCCGCTGCTCCAGGGATTCGGCGCGGTGCCGCCGCTCGTGACCGACATCGACCTGTCGCTCGACGACCGTTTCCTGTACGTATCGTGCTGGGGCACGGGCGAGATGCGTCAGTACGACGTGTCGGATCCGCGTCACCCGGTGCTCGCCGGGTCGGTGCGCATCGGCGGGATCGTGCGCCGCGCGCCGCACTCGAACGGCCGCGCGTTCGCCGGCGGCCCGCAGATGGTGGAAATCAGCCGCGACGGCCGGCGCGTGTACTGGACCAACTCGCTCTACTCGACGTGGGACGACCAGTTCTATCCGGACGGCGTGCCGGCCGCGCAGGTGCTCGCGCATGCGGGGCCGGACGGCGGGCTGACGCTCGCCGACGACTACTGGGTCGAGTTCCCCGACGGCTATCGCGCGCACCAGATCCGGCTGGAAGGCGGCGACTGCTCGACCGACTCGTTCTGCTATCCGTCGGTCAAGCGTTGAGCGCCGGCCTCTCCGCGCCGCTCGCGCTGTGGGCGGCCGTGCTCGCGAGCGGCGTCTATCACGGGCTCAATCCGGCGATGGGCTGGCCGCTCGCGGTGTCGAACGCGTTGATGACGCGCCGCGACGGCGCGCTCGTCGCGGCGCTCGGCTATCTCGCGCTCGGCCATGCGCTCGCGGTATTCATGGTGATGCTGCCGTTCGGGCTGCTCGCCGCGCTGCTTGCATGGCAGTCGGCGATCCGGATCGGCGCGAGCGCGCTCGTGATCGGCTTCGGCGCGGTGCTGCTGATCCGGCGGCGTCACCCGCGTGCGCTCGCGCGGATTCCGCCCGCGCGGCTCGGGCTGTGGTCGTTCGCGGTCGCGCTCGCGCACGGCGCCGGGCTGATGCTGGTGCCGATCTATCTGGGGCTTTGCGGGCTCGACACGGACGCCGGCGATCGCGCGGCGGCCACGCTCGTCGACGCGCATCTCGGAATGGCGCTCGTCGTCGCGGCCGTGCACGCGGCCGCGATGATCGGCACGGGCGGCGTGCTCGCGTGGCTCGTGTACCGCTATCTCGGGCTGAAGTTCGTCGCGCGGAGCTGGTTCAACCTCGATGCGGTGTGGGCGTCGAGCCTGATCCTGACGGGTGTGCTGTCGCTCGGGCTGGCGGCGGCGCGGTAGCGCACGCGCGGCGGCTGCCGCGCGGGATTCATGGCGTGACGGATGGCCTGCCGCATGGGCGGGCCACCGACCGCGCGCGATAAAACACGCCAGAAACGCCGCCGCCGGCCCGATCGCGGCGCCGCGCGACTGTGTTCGCTACCTCACGCTGGCCCCGCAATGCACCGTCCGCACGGGCCCGGCGGTCGCGATTCCGCTAAAATCGCGCCATGCGCACCACTTCCCGACCGACCGCCCTGGCCTTGCCGCCTTTCGTCCGCCGCGCCTCCCGCACCCGCCGCGCGCCGCGCCTGTCCGTTTCGATCCGGATGGCCGCCCGATGAAGCATGCCACCCCGCCCGATTTCGACTCGGCCGCCTTTCGCCAGGCGCTCGGCCAGTTCGCGACCGGCGTCACGGTCATCACGACGCGTGCGCCGTCCGGGCAGTTGATCGGCATCACCGCGAGCTCGTTCAACTCGGTGTCGCTCGATCCGCCGCTCGTGCTGTGGAGCCTCGCGCACAAATCGGCGTCGACGCCGGTGTTCCGCAGCAACAGCCATTACGTGGTGAACGTGCTCGCGGCGTCGCAGCTCGACCTGTGCAAGCGCTTCTCGACCTACAAGGGCGACCGCTTCGAAGGGATCGCGCACGCGGCCGGCAACTCGGGCATGCCGGTGCTCGACGGTGCGCTCGCGTGGTTCGAATGCCACAACCGCAGCCGCTACGACGAAGGCGACCATGTGATCTTCGTCGGCGAAGTGGAACGCTGCGGCGTGCGTGCCGTGTCGGATGCCGCTCCGCCGCTCGTGTTCCACGGCGGCGGCTTCCACCGCCTCACACCGCTTTGATCGCCCCCATGCGCGCCAGCCCGACCGGCGCGCCCGCTTCGTCCTTCAGCGTCTGCAGCACGATGTTCGAACGGATGTCCATCACGCCCGGCGCCTTGTAGAGCCGGTTCAGCACGAAATCCGAATAGTGCTTGAGGTTGTGCGCGAGCACGCGCAGCAGGTAGTGGCTCTCGCCCGTCACGACGAACGCGCCGACCACCTCCGGCCATTCGCGCAGCGCCTCCGCGAAGCGCTCGTGCCATTGATTCTCTTCGTTGCGCATCGACACCTGCACGAACGCCTCGAGCTCGAAGCCGAGCTTCTCGCGGCTCAGGCACGCGCGATAGTGCTCGATCACGCCCTGCTCCTCGAGCAGGCGCATCCGGCGCAGACAGGCGGATGGCGAAAGCGAGATGCGTTCCGCCAGATCGAGATTGCTGATTCTGCCCTCTTCCTGCAGGACCGCCAGAATCCGGCAGTCGGTGGCATCGAGCGTGATCGCGTGCATTTTTGGTCCCCGTTTTCCCTCTGAGTCGAATTATCTGCCAATCGGGCGGATTGTCCATGTTTATTTCGCAAGCACTTTCTGCGAGCGTCCACCTATCATTCGAAGCATCGATTCACCGACTCGTCATGCCATGGACACACTCTGGGACATCTCGCCGCCCGTCAGCCCCGCCACCCCCGTGTGGCCGGGCGACACGCCGGTTTCCGTCGAACGCATATGGCGGATGGAGGCCGGCTCGCCGGTCAACGTCGCGCGCCTGACGCTGTCGCCGCATACCGGCGCGCACTGCGACGCGCCGCTTCACTACGACGCCGACGGCGCGCCGATCGGCGCGGTGCCGCTCGACACCTATCTCGGCCCGTGCCGCGTGATCCACTGCATCGGCGCATCGCCGGTCGTGCGCCCGGCCGACCTCGAGGCCGCGCTCGCCGGCGTGCCGCCGCGCGTGCTGCTGCGCACCTATGCGCGCGCCAGCGTCGCGCAATGGGACAGCAGCTTCTGCGCGGTCGCGCCCGAGACCGTCGACCTGCTCGCCGCGCACGGCGTCAAGCTGATCGGCATCGATACGCCGTCGCTCGACCCGCAGGACTCGAAGACCATGGATGCGCATCACCGCGTGCGCGCGCACCGGATGGCGATCCTCGAAGGGATCGTGCTCGACGACGTGCCGCCCGGCGACTACGAGCTGATCGCGCTGCCGCTGAAGTTCGCGACGCTCGACGCGAGCCCCGTGCGTGCGGTGCTGCGCGCGCTGCCCGGCCGGTCCTCCTGATTCATCCAACCATCGACCCGCGAACCACTCGTCCGCGAACTACTGACCCGACATCATGATCATCAAGACCCGTGAAGACGCGCTCGCCCTCGACCGCGACGACCCGCTCGCCGCGCTGCGCGACCAGTTCGCGCTGCCCGACGGCGTGATCTATCTCGACGGCAACTCGCTCGGCGCGCAGCCGCGCGCATCGGCCGCCCGCGCTCAACAGGTGATCGGCGCCGAATGGGGCGAAGGCCTGATCCGCAGCTGGAACACCGCCGGCTGGTTCGCGCTGCCGCGCCGCCTCGGCGACAAGCTCGCGACGCTGATCGGCGGCGCGCCCGGCGAAACCGTCGTGACCGACACCATCTCGATCAACCTGTTCAAGCTGCTGTCGGCGATGCTGCGCCACCAGGCCGAACGCGCGCCGGAGCGCCGCGTGATCGTGTCGGAGCGCTCGAACTTCCCGACCGACCTGTACATCGCGCAAGGGCTGATCGAACAGCTCGGCGGCGACTACGAGCTGCGCCTGATCGACGATCCGGCGGACCTGCCCGACGCGCTCGGCGCGGACACGGCCGTCGCGATGATCACGCACGTGAACTACCGCACCGGCTACATGCACGACATGCCGGCCGTCACGCAGCTCGTGCACGATGCGGGCGCGCTGATGCTGTGGGATCTCGCGCATTCGGCCGGCGCGGTGCCGGTCGACCTGAACGGCGCGCACGCGGACGGCGCGGTCGGCTGCACGTACAAGTACCTGAACGGCGGCCCCGGTTCGCCGGCCTTCGTGTGGGTGCCGCGGCGCCATCTCGCGCATTTCTCGCAGCCGCTGTCGGGCTGGTGGGGCCACCGCGCACCGTTCGCGATGCAGCCGGGCTTCGCGCCCGATCCGGGCATCGCGCGCTTCCTGTGCGGCACGCAGCCGATCGTGTCGATGTCGATGGTCGAATGCGGGCTCGACGTGTTCCTGCAGACCGACATGCACGCGATCCGCCGCAAGTCGCTCGCGCTGACCGACGCGTTCATCGCGCTCGTCGAAACGCGCTGCGCGGGCCTGTCGCTGAAGCTCGTCACGCCGCGCGCGCATCACCAGCGCGGCTCGCAGGCGAGCTTCGAGCATCCGCACGGCTACGAGGTGATGCAGGCGCTGATCGCGCGCGGCGTGATCGGCGACTACCGCGAGCCTTACGTGCTGCGCTTCGGTTTCACGCCGCTCTATACGCGCTTCGTCGACGTGTGGGATGCCGTCGAGACGCTGCGCGACATCCTCGCCACCGACGCGTGGAAGGCGCCCGAGTTCGCCGAGCGCGGCGCGGTGACCTGACCGCTTCCGGCCCGGCGCGCGCCGCCGCGACGTGCGGATTGCGCGCCGCGCCCCGTCATTCAAATCTGGAGAAAGTCGTGAATTCTGGTCATATTCAGCCACCCGGCGACGACGCGCCGGCGGGCTGCCCGTTCTCGGGCGCACGCGCGGCCCAACCGGCTCATGAAGCGCCGCACGTGCCCGGCGAAGCCACCGCTCAAGCCGGCTGGCACGATGCGCAGCTCGATTTCTCGAAGTCGATGAGCTACGGCGACTACCTGTCGCTGAACGCGATCCTCGACGCGCAGCATCCGCTGTCGCCCGATCACAACGAGATGCTGTTCATCATCCAGCATCAGACGAGCGAGCTGTGGATGAAGCTCGCGCTGTTCGAGCTGCGCGGCGCGCTCGACGCGGTGCGCGGCGACGCGCTGCCGCCCGCGTTCAAGATGCTCGCGCGCGTGTCGCGGATCCTCGAGCAACTCGTGCAGGCGTGGAACGTGCTGTCGACGATGACGCCGTCCGAGTATTCGGCGATGCGGCCGTATCTCGGCCAGTCGTCGGGCTTCCAGTCGTACCAGTACCGGCAGCTCGAATTCCTGCTCGGCAACAAGAACGTGCAGATGCTGCAGCCGCATGCGCACCGGCCCGACATCCTCGAACAGGTGCGCGCGACGCTCGAGGCACCGTCGTTCTACGACGAGGTCGTGCGCCTGCTCGCACGGCGCGGTTTCCCGATCGCGCCGGAACGGCTCGAGCGCGACTGGACGCAGCCGATGCGTCACGACGAAACGGTCGAGGCCGCGTGGCTCGAGGTCTATCGTCACCCGCAGCAGCACTGGGAGCTCTACGAGATGGCCGAGGAACTCGTCGATCTCGAGGATGCGTTCCGCCAGTGGCGCTTCCGCCACGTGACGACCGTCGAGCGCATCATCGGCTTCAAGCAGGGCACCGGCGGCACGAGCGGCGCGCCGTATCTGCGCAAGATGCTCGACGTCGTGCTGTTCCCCGAGCTCTGGCACGTGCGCACCACGCTGTAACGCACGCCTCGCGCCCGCGCGTCACGACGACGTGCGGGCCGGCGCCTCCCCTTCGCGCGGCAACGCGCGTTCGTGTGCACGCCGCGGAATGTGCCGCCGCAGCCGGCGCCGCCGGCTCGCGCAAGGGCCGGGCACGCACGGGATCGGCCTCGCGCCGTCCGCGTGCGGGATCCGATGCCGACGCGGTCGCCGCGTTTCCGACGGGCCGACGGGCCGACATATCGACGTGCCGACGAGCCGACGAGCCACCGGGACGATCGCCGGCATATCGCCATATCGTTGCGGCGCCGCACCATCCGCTACTCACGCTCACCGTGTTCCGACGGCGTCACGGCACCCTGCCGGGGCGGCCAGCACGCTCGCTGCTCGACGAACTCGTCACATCGATGCGCGACAGACGCTGACGCCTTCCGCCTTCCGCCCCCGCTTCCGCCCCGCCCCGCCCACGCGCCGCCGCAGCGCACCATCGAAATGCCGCGCCCGCGCCTTGACTTTCGCTCGCCCGAATACGATCATTCGCTCACATAAAGAGCAAATGATCGTATTCGACAGGAAAGACTGGCACGAACAGGAGACACCCGGATGAGCGAATCGCCCTCCGCCCACGCGCCCGTGCTGCTGCACATCGGCGCAGGCTCGTTCCACCGCGCGCACCAGGCGTGGTATCTGCACCGCGTGAACGCGGCCGTGCCGGCCGACGAACGCTGGTCGCTGACCGTCGGCAACATCCGCGACGACATGCGCGCGACGATGGACGCGCTCGCCGCGCAGCACGGCGCCTACACGCTCGAAACCGTCACGCCGCAGGGCGAGCGCGCGTACGAGACGGTCCGCGCGATCTCGCGCGTGCTGCCGTGGTCGATCGATCTCGCCGCGCTGATCGACGCCGGCGCCGACCCGGCGTGCCGGATCGTGTCGTTCACCGTCACCGAAGGCGGCTACTACCTCGACGAACACAACCGGCTCGACCTCGCGAACGCCGATCTCGCGGCCGACCTGCAAGGCGCGCGCACGACGCTGTACGGCGCGCTCGCGGCGCTGCTCGCCGAACGCGCGAAACGCGGCGCGGGCCCGCTCACACTGCAGAGCTGCGACAACCTGCGCAACAACGGCGCGCGCTTTCGCGCGGGCATGCGTGAATTCCTCGAGCGGCGCGGCGAGACCGATCTGCTCGCGTGGTTCGATGCGAACGTCGCGACACCGAGCGCGATGGTCGACCGCATCACGCCGCGCCCGACCGCCGACGTGCGCGAACGGGTGCGCGCGGCAACCGGCGTCGACGACGCGTGTCCGGTGATGGGCGAGTCGTTCATCCAGTGGGTGATCGAGGACCGCTTCGCGGCGGGCCGGCCGCGCTGGGAGCTGGCCGGCGCGGAACTGGTCGACGACGTGCATCCGTACGAGGAAGCGAAGATCCGCATCCTCAACGCGACGCACAGCTGCATCGCGTGGGCCGGCACGCTCGCGGGCCACACGTACATCCACGAAGGCACGCACGACGCGGCGATCCGCCGCTTCGCGCACGACTACGTGACGCAGGACGTGATCCCGTGTCTCAGCCCGAGCCCGCTCGACCTCGAACGCTACCGCGACGTCGTGCTCGAACGGTTCGGCAATCCGTACGTGCTGGACACGAACCAGCGCGTCGCGGCCGACGGCTTCTCGAAGATTCCCGGCTTCATCGCGCCGACGCTCGCCGAATCGCTCGCTCGCGGCGCGGCGCCGGTCGCCACCGCGGTGCTGCCGGCGCTGTTCCTGCGCTTTCTCGAACGCTGGGCGCGCGGCTTGCTGCCGTATGCGTACCAGGACGGCGTGATGGACGACGGCGCCGCGCGGGCGATCGTCGAGGCCGACGACCCGGTCGTCGCGTTGTGCGCGAGCCGCGCGCTGTGGGGCTCGCTCGCCGGCAACGCGGCGTTGTTCGACGCGCTGCGCGCCGGGCTCGCACGCGTCGACGCATGGCTCGCGCAGCGCTGACGCATGGCGGCCCGCGGCCTCGCAGCCGGCCGCCCGCGAGCGGCCGCGCATTCGGGCGAACCTGCGTTGGCAGGCGCGCGCGCGTGCGGCTAAAGTAGCGGCTCCTCACTGACGGAACGGATCGCTCATGTATCTCGGCATCGACCTCGGCACCTCGGAAGTGAAGGTGCTGCTGCTTGCTCCGGACGGCACCGTGGTCGGCACCGCCGGCACGCCGTTCAGCGTGTCGCGGCCGCACCCGCGCTGGGCGGAACAGCATCCGGACGACTGGTGGCAAGGCACGCTCGCCGCGCTCGCGGCGCTGCGCGAACGGCATCCGCAGGCCTTCGCGCAGGTGCGCGGGATCGGCCTGTCGGGCCAGATGCACGGCGCGGTGCTGCTCGGCCGCGACGACCGCGTGCTGCGCCCCGCGATCCTGTGGAACGACATGCGCAGCGCCGACGAATGCGCGCTGCTCACCGAACGCGCGCCCGATCTCCACGCGCTGGCCGGCAACCTCGCGATGCCCGGCTTCACCGCGCCGAAACTGCTGTGGGTCGCGAAGCACGAACCCGACGTGTTTGCCGCAACGGCCTGCGTGCTGATGCCGAAGGACTACCTGCGCTTCCGGCTCACCGGCGCGAAGGTGTCCGATCCGTCCGACGCGGCCGGCACGTTGTGGCTCGACGTCGCGCGCCGCGACTGGTCCGACGCGCTGCTCGCCGCGTGCGACATGACGCGCGACCAGATGCCGCGCATCGTCGAAGGCAACGCGCCGTCCGGCACGCTGCGCGCCGACGTCGCGCGCGAACTCGGGCTGTCGGAGGCCGTCGTGGTGGCGGGCGGCGGCGGCGACAACGCGACGAGCGCGCTCGGCATCGGCGCGATCCACGCGGGCGACGGCTTCGTGTCGCTCGGCACGTCGGGCGTGCTGAGCGTGGTCGGCGACCGCTTCATGCCGAATCCGGCGTCGGCCGTGCATGCGTTCTGCCACGCGATTCCCGATCGCTGGCAACTGATGAGCGTCGTGCTGTCGGCCGCGAGTTGCCTGCGCTGGGTCTGCAAGCTGACGGGCACCGACGAGCCGGCGCTGCTCGCCGAAATCGCGGCGCTCGACGCGGACGCACTCGCGACGGCGCCGGTGTTCCTGCCCTACCTGTCCGGCGAACGCACGCCGCACAACGATCCGTATGCGCAGGGCGTGTTCTTCGGGATGACGCATGCGACCGAGCGCGCGCATCTCGGCTACGCGGTGCTCGAAGGCGTGACGCTCGGCCTCGCGGACGGCCTCGACGCGCTGCACGCGGCCGGCGTCGAAACCGACCGGCTGTCGCTGATCGGCGGCGGCGCGCGCAGCGCGTTCTGGGCGCAGCTGATCGCCGACGCGCTGGACGTGCGCACCTGCCAGCACGGCGGCGGCGAAACGGGTGCGGCACTCGGCGCCGCGCGGCTGGGCTGGCTCGCCGTCGGCGGCGATCCGCAAGTCGTGCTGACCAAGCCGCCGGTGCGCGCCGAATACGTGCCCGACGCCGCGCGTCATGCGCTGCTGCGCGAGCGCCTCGACGCGTTCCGCGCGCTGTATCGCCACGTGCGCCCGCTTTACGAACCGTCGCGCGCGCGGCTCGCGTAGGCGGCGACGCAGGGCGGCCGTCGGCCGCACGCCGCGCATGCGTTACAGTGGATGCCATTGCGCCGCCCGACGGCCGGTCCGCGGGCGGCCCCCCAGATCCGAACCGAACCGCTATCGTGTCCAAGTCCTCAGAAAAACTCGATCTCGCCACGCGTGCCGCGTGGCTCTACTACGTCGCGGGCGACACGCAGAACGAAATCGCCGAGAAGCTGCAGGTGTCGCGCCCGGTCGCGCAGCGCCTCGTCGCGTTCGCGGTCGAGAAGAACCTGATCCGCGTGCGCGTCGATCACCAGCTCGCCGACTGCCTCGAGCTCGGCGCGCAGCTGTCGAAACGCTACGGGCTCACGATGTGCGAAGTCGTGCCCGTCGATGCCGATGCGGCCGAAGCGATCGACCGCAAGCTCGCGGTCGCCGGCGCGCAGGTGATGGAGCGCTACCTGAACGAGACGCGCCCGATGGTGATCGCCGTCAGCAGCGGCCGGACTCTGAAGGCGGCGGTCGCGCAGATCGCGCAGATCGAGCGGCCGCAGCACCGGCTCGTGTCGATGGTCGGCGCGATCGCGGCCGACGGCTCGTCGAACCGCTACGACGTCGCGCAGTACATCTCCGAGAAGACCGGCGGCAAGCACTTCCTGCTGCCCGCGCCGCTGTTCGCCGACAGCGACGCCGAGCGCGCGCAATGGTGCAATCACCGGCTGTACCGGATCGTCGACGCGCTGTCGGCGCAGGCCGACGTCGCGTTCGTCGGGATCGGCAACATCGGCCCGCACTGCCCGCTCTATGAAGACGGCTTCATCACCGAACAGGAACGCGACGAGATGACCGCGCTCGGCGCGGTGGCCGAACTGCTCGGCGTGCCGATCGATGCGCAGGGCCGGCTCGTCGACGTGTCGACGAGCGCGCGCGTGACGAGCGTCGCGCTCGACGCGCCGCCGAAGCGCCCGACGATCGCGTTCGCGGGCGGCCCGAAGAAGCGCGACGCGGTGATCGCCGCGCTGCGCGGCGGCTGGCTGTCGGGGCTCGTCACCGACGAAACCTGCGCACGCGCGGCGCTCGACGCGAAGGTGGCCTGACGCCTCCGCACGCTCACGCGGCCGCGCACGGCGCCGGAAACGCATGCCGGCGCGCGCGCCATGCGCCGAGCCACGCAGCCGCCAGCAGCGCGACCAGCACCCACGGAATCGCGCCCGCGCCCGTCGCGCCGAGCAGCATCCCGCCCGCGATGCCGCCGCCCGCGATCGCGAGGTTCCACACCGTCACGAGCATCGACTGCGCGACGTCGGCCGCATCGCCCGCCGCGTTCGCGGTGGCCGTCTGGAACAGCGTCGGCGCGCCGCCGAACGCGAGCCCCCACAGCGCGACACCCGCATAAACGATCGTCATCCCGGACCCGGCACCGAGCATCGCCGCCGCAAGCGCGAACAGCGCGATGCTCGCGAGCGTCAGCCGCCGCTGCGCGGCGCCGATCCATGCGCCCGTCAGCGCGATGCCGACCAGCGACGCGATACCGAACACGAACAGCACCGCATCGACCTGCGCGCCCATCCGCACGCCGGCAAGGAACGGCGCGACGTACGTGTACAGCATGTTGTGCGCGAGCACATAGGCGAACATCACGACCAGCACCGGCCGCACGCCGGGCAGTGCGATCACGCCGAGCACCGGCTCGCGGGCGCCGGCGGGCTGCCCCGGATAGTCGGGCACGCGCAGCCGGATCCAGCCGATCAGCGCGAGCGCCGCGACCGTGATGCCCGCGAACGCGATGCGCCAGCCGAACATCGCGCCGAGCGCGGTGCCGGCCGGGATGCCGATCGACATCGCGACCGGCGCGCCGAGCATCGCGACCGCGATCGCCCGGCCGCGCAGCGATGCGTCGACCATCCGGCTCGCATAGCCGGCCAGGAGCGCCCACAACAGCCCGGCCGACATGCCCGCGACGAAGCGCGCGGCGAGCGTGAGCGCGTAATACGGCGACGCTGCCGTCAACGCATTCGACACGACGAACCCCGCAAGCGCCGCGAGCAGCAGCCGGCGCCTGCGCATCGCGCGCGTCGCGGCGACGAGCGGGATCGCCGCGACGATCGAGCCGAGCGCGTAGACGGTCACGAGCTGGCCGATCAACGCCTCGGTCACGCGCAGGTCGATGCTCATCAACGGGAGCAAGCCGGCCGGCAACGCTTCGGTGAGGATCGTGATGAACCCGGCGGTGGCGAGCGCCAGCAGGTTCGCGACCGGCAGGCGTTCGCGCACCGGTGCGGACAGACCGGACGCCGGGTCGGCGACGCGGTCGGAAGCGCGGTCGGGAACGGATACGCACCCGCTCATGCCGCGCTCCGGTCGTCGACGCCATACACCGCGTCGCGCACGTCGGTGACGACACGCCCGTGCATCCCTTCGTACAACGTATTGGTCAGCGCGACGACCGTCAGCCCGGCCGCGCGGTCGACGAACCACGCATGCCCGTACGCACCGCCCCAGCGCCACGTGCCGACCGACTCCGGCGACTGCGCGGCCGCCGGATCGCGCAGCACCGAAAAACCGAGCCCGAAACCGAATCCCGGCGCGTCCGGCAGGTCGTGCGCGCCCGGCTGCACGCGCGCCATCTCGTCGATCCAGCGGCGCGCGAGCCAGCCGTCGCGGCCGGTGCGCAACGCATCGAGCAGCGTCATGCAGTCCAGCGCGGTGCCCACCATTCCCGCGCCGCCCGACGGCCACGCGGCCGCGTCGAACGCGCGCGCCGGCGCGAAGCGGATGCCGACCGTGCCGTCGTACACCGGCGCGAGATCGTCGTCGGCCATCCGGCGCGGCGCGCCCGGCGTGCTGACGTACGGCGTCGCGAAGCGCGCGGCGTCATTCGAGTAGAACGCGGTGTCGGTCATCCCGAGCGGCGTCGTGACGAGCGCGGCCACGGCTTCGGCGAGCGGCCGGCCGTCGACCGCCTCGATCAGCGCGCCGACCACGTCGGTCGCGAGCGAGTAGTCCCACGACGTGCCGGGCGCGAACCGCAGCGGCACGCCGGCGATGCGCCGCACGTTCTCCGCGAGCGACAGGTCCGCGCGGTCCATCCCGTCGGACACGCCGGCACGCGCATACGGGCCGTCGGCGTCGGCTTCGAGGAAGCGGTAGCCGAGCCCGGCCGTATGCGAAAGCAGATGACGCAACGTGATGTCGGCCGGCGTGCCGTCGGGCAGCGTCGGCCGGAACGCGGGCAACCAGCGCGCGACCGGCTCGTCGAGCCCGATGCGCCCCGCCGCGACCAGCCGCATCGCGGCGGCCGTCACGATCGGCTTCGATACCGATGCGAGCCGGAACAGCGTGTCCTCCCGCATCGGCGTGCCGGCCTCGCGATCGGCCAGACCGGCCGCGCGCGCATAGCGAAGTTGGCCGTGGCGGGCGACCAGCACGACCGCGCCGACCACGCGCGCATCGGCCAGCGCGCGATCGAGCGCGGCGTCGAGGCGCTCGGGCAGCGCGGCGTCGGCATCCGGTTCGGCGCGGTGGGCGGTGACAGGCAGGGATGACATGGCGTGACCTCGAACAGTGAAGGAACGCCCATCGTAGGGAGCCGGCGCGAGAAGAAAAACCGGGTTAGAGTTCCGGACACTCCGGACATCGATGTCCGCAATCGAGAACCAGCATGGAAAATCTTGGCGGCTTCGTCGTGTTCGTCCAGGTCGCGGAAACGCGCAGTTTCGTCGCGGCCGGCCGCGCGCTCGGGCTGTCGGCGTCGGCGATCGGCAAGCGCGGCTCGAGGCGCGGCTGAACGTGCGCCTCTTTCACCGCAGCACGCGCAGCATCACGCTGACCGCGGAAGGCACGCGCTTCCTGGAACGGTGCCGGCGCGTGATCGCCGAGATCGACGCGGCCGAGCAGGAACTGACGCACAGCGCCGAAGCGCCGCGCGGGCGCCTGCGCGTGAGCCTGCCGACGATCGGCACGCTGCTGCTGCCGCTGCTCGCCGATTTCATGGCCGCGTATCCGGAGATCGAACTCGACATCGATTTCAGCGACCGCCTCGTCGACGTCGTCGAGGAAGGCTTCGACGCGGTGCTGCGCACCGGCCAGCCGACGGATTCGCGGCTGTCGTCGCGGCTGCTGCGCCATTTCCGCCAGCACCTCGTCGCGTCGCCCGGCTACCTCGCGCGGCACGGCACGCCGCGCACGCCGGCCGATCTCGCGCAGCATCGCTGCCTGCACTACCGCTTTCCGAGCAGCGGCAAGCTCGAGACCTGGCCGCTGCGCGTGCCGCATGCGAGTACGCCGCCCGAGGTGCCGGTCGCGATGGTCAGCAACAGCGCGGAAGCGCGCCTGTGCTTCACGCTGCGCGGGCTCGGCATCGCGTGCCTGCCCGAGTTCTTCGTGCGCGACGCGCTCGACGACGGCACGTTGTGCGCGGTGCTCGACGAACACGTCGCGAGCTGCACGCCGATCTACGTCCTGTGGCCGTCAGGCCGCCATCCGACGCCGAAACTGCGCGCCTTCGTCGATTACATGGCCGACCACCTGCGGCTCTGACCGGCGCGCGCCCTCACGCCGCCTTCGCGTGCGCGCTCAAGCGCCGGAACGCCTGACCTTGCTCGTCGAACAGGTGGCAGTGCTCGGCCTGCGCATGCACGTGCAGCGCCTCGCCGGTGCGGTACGTGTCGAGCGGCGGAATCCGCGCGATCAGCCCGTCCGGCGCGACCGCCGACTCCGCATACAGGTACGCGGCATCGCCGAGCGATTCGACGGCCATCGTCCGCGCGGCCACGCCGGTCTCCGCCTGCCCCACCATCAGATGTTCGGGCCGCACGCCGACGGTCACCGCCGCGCCGCGCAGCAGTCCGGCCGCCTCGACCGCGACGCGCTGCGTCTCGCCGCTGCCGAAGCGCACCAGCACGCCGGCCGCGTCGACCGACTCGACGGTGCCTTTCAGGAAGTTCATCTTCGGCGAGCCGATGAAGCCCGCGACGAACTGGTTGGCCGGCGCGTGGTACAGCGCGTTCGGCGTGCCGACCTGCTGCACCGCGCCGCCCGACAGCACGACGATCTTGTCGGCGAGCGTCATCGCCTCGACCTGGTCGTGCGTCACGTAGATCATCGTGGTCTTCAGCTCGTCGTGCAGCCGCGCGAATTCCAGCCGCATCTTCACGCGCAGCGCCGCGTCGAGGTTCGACAACGGCTCGTCGAACAGGAACACCTTCGGCTTGCGCGTGATCGCGCGGCCGATCGCGACGCGCTGCCGCTGGCCGCCCGACAGCTGCTTCGGCTTGCGGTCGAGCAGGTGGTCGATGTGCAGGATCTTCGCGGCCTGCTTCACCGCCTGCTCGATCTCGGGCTTCTTCGCGCCGGCGAGCTTCAGGCCGAACGCCATGTTGTCGTACAGCGTCATGTGCGGGTACAGCGCATACGACTGGAACACCATCGCGATGCCGCGCTTGGCGCTCGGCACGTCGTTGACCTTCGCGCCGTCGATCAGCAGCTCGCCGCTCGAGATGTCCTCGAGCCCGGCGATCATCCGCATCAGCGTGGATTTGCCGCAGCCGCTCGGCCCGACGAACACGACGAATTCGCCGTCGGCGATGTCGAGGTTCACGTTGCGCAGCACTTCGGTGTCGTCGTAGCGCTTCGCGATGTTGCGCAGGAGCACGCTTGCCATGGTCTGTCTCCGTTCGTTCGTGATGCGCCGCGTTGAAGGCGGCGCGCATTCGTTCCTGGTTGCTAGCCCGGCAGCACCGCGCCAGTCGCCTGCCAGCGCGCGACGTAGCCGGGCAGCTCGTGCATGTCGTCGAATACGTGACGCGCGCCGATCCCGCGCAACGCGTCGATCTGCGCGGC
Source organism: Burkholderia sp. Bp8991 (assembly GCF_003853795.1). Taxonomy (NCBI): domain Bacteria; kingdom Pseudomonadati; phylum Pseudomonadota; class Betaproteobacteria; order Burkholderiales; family Burkholderiaceae; genus Burkholderia; species Burkholderia sp. Bp8991. The sequence continues at coordinate 59,859 of NZ_QTQJ01000006.1, forward strand.
CGACGCATGCCCGCCGCCGACGAAGCCGAGCACGGTCATGCCGGCCGCGGCGGCCGCGGTGATGCCGGTCACGCTGTCCTCGACGACGAGGCACTGCGCGGGCACCGCGCCGAGCGCACGCGCGGCCGCGAGATACACGTCGGGCGCCGGCTTCGGCCTCGCCACGGCGTCCGCGCAGAACAGCCGGTCGCCGAAGAAGCGCGCGAGGCCGGTGCGCGCGAGCGCCGCCTCGACGTACGCGCGGTAGCTGTTGCTCGCGCACGCGGTCGTCAGGTTGAGCGCCGCGAGGGCCTTGTCGATGCCGTCGACCATCGGCGCGTTGACGGCCGCCGCCTCGACCGCGCGGCGGATCGCGTCGACGTCGCCGGTCGACAGCGTGCGGCCGACGGCCTCGCCCGCGCCGGCCAGCACGCGCTCGATGCGCAGCCCGAGCAGCGGCATCACCGCCGGCCGCGCGTCGACACCCGGCCAGCGCGCATCGAGCTCGCGCACGATCACGTCGGCGGCGACGGCCTCGCTGTCGATCAGCACGCCGTCGCAGTCGCAGATCAGCACGTTCATCCCGTGACCGAACGCGCGTTCGCCGGCCGCACCTTCGCCGGTAGCGCTCATTTGACCGCCCCGAACGTGAGCCCGCGCACGAGCTGCTTCTGCGACAGCCAGCCGACGATCAGGATCGGCGCGACCGCGAGCAGGGAAGCCGCGGACAGCTTCGCCCAGAACAGCCCCTCGGGGCTCGAGTACGACGCGATGAACACGGTCAGCGGCGCGGCGTTCGAGCTCGACAGGTTGATGCTCCAGAACGCCTCGTTCCACGACAGGATCACGAGCAGCAGCGCGGTGGACGCGAGCCCCGGCAGCGCCATCGGCATCAGCAGGTAGACGATCTCCTGCCACGTCGACGCGCCGTCGATGCGCCCCGCTTCGAGGATGTCCTTCGGGATCTCGTTGAAGTACGTGAAGGTCATCCACACCGCGATCGGCAGGTTGATCAGCGTGTACACGATCACGAGGCCCGACACGGTATCGAGCAGCCCCGCGTTCTTCCACAGCAGGTAGATCGGCACGAGCACGCCGACCGACGGCATCATCTTGGTCGACAGCATCCACAGCAGCACCTTCTGCGTGCGGTGGTTCGGGAAGAACGCCATGGCGTAGGCCGCCGGCACCGCGAGCAGCAGCGAGATCACCGTGACGCCGGCCGAGATCAGCACCGAGTTCCACGCGAACGAGAAGTAGTTGCTGCGCGCGAACACCTCGCGGAAGCTGTCGAGCGTCGGCATGAAGAACAGCGTCGACGCATACGCCTGCTGCTCGGTCTTGAACGCGGTGATCGCCATCCAGAAGATCGGGAAGAACAGCAGCAGCGCGAGCAGCCACGCGAGCGCGCCGGGCAGCGCGCGCCGCACGAGGTCGAATGCAGCCGGCGCGCGCCGGCCTTCCAAAGTCAGGTCGCTCATTTCTCGTACTCCCCCTTCAGGTTGCGCGCGAGCATCCGCACCAGGAAGAACGACACGACGTTCGCGACCACGACGGCGATGATCCCGCCCGCGGATGCGAGGCCGACGTCGAACTGCTGCAGGCCGAGCGCATAGATCAGGTACGACAGGTTGGTCGTCGCATCGCCCGGGCCGCCGCCCGTCGTCGTGTAGATCTCCGCGAAGATCGACAGCAGGAAGATCGTCTCCATCATCACGACCACGGCGATCGCGCGCTTCAGGTGCGGCAGCGTGATGTAGAAGAACATCGCGATCGGGCCCGCGCCGTCGATGCGCGCGGCTTCCTTCTGCTCCTGGTCGAGCGACTGGATCGCGGTGAACAGGATCAGGAACGCGAACGGCAGCCACTGCCACGCGACGATGATGATCACGGCGGTGAGCGGATAATCGGCGAACCAGTCGATCGGCGTCATCCCGAGCGCGCGCATCGCGTTCGCGACGAGCCCGTACACCGGATGCAGGATCATGTTCTTCCAGATCAGCGCGGCGACCGTCGGCATCACGAAGAACGGCGCGATCGCGAGCAGGCGGGCCACGCCCTGCCCGTAGAACTTGCGGTCGAACAGCACGGCCATCAGCACGCCGCCGACCACGGTGATCGCGAGCACCGCGCCGATCAGCACGAGCGTGTGCCAGATCGCGGGCAGGAACGACGGATCGGTCGCGAGGAAGCGGTAGTTGTCGATCCCGGCGAAGCCCTTCACGTCCGGGTTCAGCAGGTTGTAGCGCGAGAACGAATACCAGATCGTCATCGCGAGCGGGATCGACATCCACAGCAGCAGCACCGCGACGGACGGCGACACGAGCCAGCTGGCGCCGCCGCGCGCGCGGCGCGGCGCGCCCGGCGGCGACGATGCGTCGCCGACCGGCGACGCGTGGCTCAGGGGAAGACGCAAATGACGCATGATCGGAGTCCCTCCGGTTGAGACGCGGGCACGAACGGGCGGCCCGCCTTTCTGCATCGGCGACGCGCACCGTGCGCGGCGGCGCGCACGGTGCCAGCCGCGTTACTTCTTGTAGCCGGCCTGCCGGACCGCGCGGTCGGCCGCCGCCTGCCCGGCGGCGAGCGCCTGGTCGACCGTCATCTGGCCGGCCACCGCACCCGCGATCGCCTGCCCGACCACCGTGCCGAACGACTGGAATTCAGGAATCCCGACGTACTGCACGCCCGTGTACGGCACCTTCTTCAGCGACGGATCGTTCGGGTCGGCCGTCTCGATCGCCTTCAGCACGAAGTCCGAGAACGGCGCGGCGGCCTTGTACTCGGCGCGCTGGTAGGTCGACGTGCGGGTGCCCGGCGGCACCGACGCCCAGCCTTCGTCCTTGCCGACCATCTCGATGTACTGCTTCGACGTCGCCCACGCGATGAACTTGCGCGCGGCGTCCTGCTGCTTCGACGTCTTCGGCACGGCCAGCGCCCACGCCCACAGCCAGTGCGAGCCCTTCGGCGTGGCGGCGACCGGCGCGGCGGCGAAGCCGATCCGGTCGGCGACCTGCGACTGCTGTTTGTTATAGAGCATCCCGGCCGCGACCGTCGCGTCGATCCACATCGCGCACTTGCCCGACGCGGTCAGGGTCAGGTTCTCGTTGAAGCCGTTCGAGCTCGCTCCCGGCGGGCCGTCCTTCTTCAGCAGGTTCACGTAGAAGCCGATCGCCTTCTTCCATTCCGGCGACGTGAGCTGCGCGTTCCAGTTCTCGTCGAACCAGCGCCCGCCGAACGTGTTCACGACCGTCGACACGTACGCCATGTTCTCGCCCCAGCCGGCCTTGCCGCGCAGGCAGATCCCGTAGGTGCCCTTCGCCTTGTCGGTGAGCTTGTCCGCGAACTCGGCGATCTGGTCGTAGGTCGGCTGGTCGGGCATCTTGAGCCCCTTCGCCGCGAACAGGTCCTTGCGGTAGAACGTCATCGAGCTCTCGACGTAGAACGGCAGCGCATACAGCTGGCCGTTGTACGACAGGCTGTCGCGTGCGGTCTTCACGATGTCGTTCAGGTCGTAGTCGGCGGGCAGCCCCGTGATCGGCGCGAGCCAGCCGCGCTTGCCCCACTGCGGCGTCTCGTAGGTGCCGATCGCCATCACGTCGAACTGGCCGCTGCCGGTCGTGATGTCGGTGGTCGCGCGCTGGCGCAGCACGTTCTCCTCGAGGATCACCCAGTTCAGCTTGATATCCGGGTTCGCCTTCTCGAACGCCGGCGACAGCTTCTTCAACTCGATCATGTCCGGGTTGTTCAGCGTCGCGATCGTCAGCGTGCCGGCGGACGCCGCGCACGCGGCCGTCGCGAGCGCGGCCCCGGCGAAGCAGCGTACGGCGGCATCGAGCATCTTTCGTTGCATGGCATGTCTCCTGTGATTGTTCGAACTGTCGTCGGTGTTGCGTATTGCGTATTGCGTGTGTCGCGTTGCTGCACTTCCTTCGCGGCCCGTCACGCCGGCCGCTGCATCCCGCACGCGCGCGCATAGTGCGCGATCACGTCGCGTATCCGGTGGCGCACCCAGGCGCGCGGCTCCTTCGCGAGGCCACCCGCACGGCACGCCGCGTACACGTCCGGCAGCCACTGCGCGACGAGCGTTTCGGGCACCGGTTGCCGCGCGAGGTTGTCGAGCAACTGCTCGACCGCCGCCGCGACGGCCGGCTGCAGCCAGTAGTAGCGGATCCGGTCGCTGTAGCCGAACTGGCGCGCGAGCCGCTGCTCGGTCTCGTCGCCGCGGTAGTACGGCGCCCAGTGCTCGGGCTGCGCGCGCATCGCGGCATCGACCACGTCGCGCAACCGCGAGCGCTGCGCGCCGTCGCCGATCAGCGCGTCCTCGATGAAGGTGAGCGCGAACAGCGCCTCGCGCAGCGCGAAGGTCAGCGCGGGGCCAACCTTCAGCACCGCGAAGTGGTCGCGCACGAGCGCGGCGAGCGCGCCTTCGGTCTGGTAGTCGGTCGAATGCGCTTCGAACACGAGGCGCGGCGTGCGCAGGATGCTTGCACCGAGCGATGCGGCCTTCGCGCTGTCGTAGTCGAGCACGTGGCGATCGTCGAAATCGACGCCCGGCTGCGCGACGATCGCGACCACGCGCGTCCATGCGTCGTCGAGCCCGGCCGCCGCGAATGCGCTGCGATGCGCGTCGAGCGTCGCCGCGATGCTGTCGCTGCGCGTGACCGCGATCCGCGCGATCGCATCGCCGGCTGCGTCGCCGGCCACTTCGCCGCCCGGCGTCGGCACCTCGGTGCCGATCACGTAGACGGGCGCGACGCCGGCGCGCGCCGCCGCGTCTTCGGCCGCGCGGCACAGCCCGGCCGCGCGCGCGGCGATCGTCCGGTCGTCGAGCCGCGCCGGATCGTCCGCACACGCCATGCTCGCATCGAGATGGATCTTCTCGAACCCGGCTTCGACATACGCGGCGACCATCGCGGCCGCTTCGCGCATCGCGTCGGCCGCGCGGCGGTGCCGCCACGGGTTCGGTCCCAGATGATCGCCGCCGAGCACCAGCGCCGACGGCGCGAGCCCGCAGCGCTGCGCGATCGCATCGACGTCGCGCCGGAAATCGGCGGGCGTCATGCCCGTATAGCCGCCGAGATGGTTCACCTGGTTGCAGGTCGCCTCGATCAGGAGCGGCGAGCCGTCCGCGCGCGCGGCCTCGCACGCGGCCTCCAGCACGAGCCGGTGCGCGCTGCAGACCGAATAGATGCCGCGCTGCGCCTGCGCGCGGTTCGCGTCGAAGATCATTCGCAGCACGGCGCCGGCGTGCGCGCTGCGCGGGCGTTCGGCAGTGGAAGTCAGGCCGGGCATGCGACACCTCGTTCGGTCAGGAAGCGGTCAATCTCGGCCGCGCTGCTGTTGCCCTCCATCGGGCCGCGCCGCGTGACCGCGATCGCGCCGGCCGCGTTCGCGCGGCGCAATGCGACGTCGATCGGCTGGCCGGCGACGAGACTCGCGACCAGCGTGCCGCCGAAGCAGTCGCCGGCGCCGGTCGGGTCGCGTTCGTCGACGGGATAAGCCGGCGCGTCGACGCGGCTCGCACGGTCGAACGCGACGCTGCCGGCCGCGCCACGCTTGAGCACGACGCGTTCGAGCAGCGGATGCGTCGCGAGCAGCCCGGCGATCGCGCGCTCGGCCGGCTGCGGCCCGCAGAAGAACGGCAGGTCGGCCTCGCTCGGCAGGAACAGGTGGCACGCGGCGAGCAGCGTGTCGAGCGCCGCGCGCATCGGGCGGAAGCTCAGCATCTCGGGCCGCACGTTCGGGTCGAACGACACCTTCGCGCCGGCGCGCGCCGCCTCGATCACGCCGCGCTGGACCGCCGCGATCGCCGATTCGCTCGTCAGCGACGAGCCCATCACGTGGAAGTAGCGGCAGCCGTCGAACATCGATGTATCGACGTCGGATGCGTCGACGCACGCGGCAGCGCTGGTCGACAGACTGAACACGAAGCTGCGCGAACCGTCGTCGCGATACGCGACGAACGCGGTGCCGGTCGGACGTGCGACGCGGCGGATGCGCGCGACGTCGACGCCATCGCGCTCGAGCCGCGCGACGATCGCGTCGCCGAACGCGTCGCGGCCGACGCAGCCCGCATACGCGACGCGCACGCCGAGCCGCGCGGCCTGGTCGGCGAAGATCGCCGGCGCGCCGCTCGGGAACGGGCCCGCGAACAGGCCCGGCACGTCGAAGCCCTGGCCGCGCTCGGCGGCGACGAATTCGGCCAGCAGTTCGCCGGCAACCACGATCTCCGCCATCATGCGTGTCCTCGTGCGGCGGCGGCCGCGCGCGGCACGAACGCCAGGGGTAAGCGTGCGAGCGGCGCCACTTCAGCTCATCCAGTTGCCGCCGTCGACGTTCAGCGTCTGGGCGGTGATGTAGTCGGCGTCGGCCGACGCGAGGAACAGCGCGGCGCCCGTCAGGTCGCCCGGCACGCCCATCCGCCCGAGCGGCACGGCAACGCCGACGAGCCGCTTCTTCTCGCCGAGCGGCCGGTTCTCGTAGCGCGCGAACAGCGCATCGACCTGCTCCCACATCGGCGTGTCGACCACGCCCGGCGCGATGCCGTTCACGTTGATCCGGTGCGGTGCGAGCGCGAGCGCGGCCGACTGTGTATAGCTGATCACCGCGGCCTTGGTCGCGCAGTAGTGCGAAACGAGTGCCTCGCCGCGACGCCCCGCCTGCGATGACATGTTGACGATCTTGCCGCCGCGGCCCTGCTCGACCATCCGCTGCGCGACCGCCTGCATCAGGAAGAACAGCCCTTTCACGTTGACCGCGAACAGCCGGTCGAACACGTCCCAGGATTCGTCGAGGAGCGGGCGCATGTCGAACAGCGCCGCGTTGTTGAACAGGATGTCGACGCCGCCGAAGCGCTCGACCGCGGTCGCGACGATGCGCGCGATGTCGTCGCGGCGCGTGACGTCCGCGGTAACGGCCACCGCCCGGCCGGGATTTTGCTCGATCAGCCGCGCGAGCGAGCCGCTCGGCGGCTTCACGTCGACCAGCACGCAGCGCGCGCCCTCGTCCAGATAGCGTTGCGCGACCGCTTCGCCGATGCCGCTTGCCGCGCCCGTCAGGATCGCGACCTTGTCTGCCAGTCTCACTGGTTGTCTCCGGTTCGTTCTGCTGCACGAAGGCCGCGAGGTGAGCGAACGCTCGCCGGCCGATCAATTGCTCTGTTGTTGATCGAATGATCGGATACGCGATTCATGCTGTCAAGGCGACACGGCGGCTTTCGATGATGCGCTGCGGCACGGCCGCGCCGTGCGCCGGCCGGCGACCCGCGCCCGGCAAGGCGCGGCGGGCTGGGTGCGGCGCGGCTGAAACGGCGCTGAAGGGGACAGAGCGCGTGCATCGGCAGGAATTCGGGCTGCACGGCATGGAGATACGTTATATCATCGCGATACTTCGTTTCATTGCCTGCTTCACGCCATGGCCACCTCATCGCCCATCGACGCCCGGCTGTCCCGGGCCGACGCATTCGCCGCCGAGCACGGGCTCGCGTGGACGCCGCTGCGCCGCCAGGTCTACGAACGCGTGCTGGCCGCGCAGCGCCCGATCGGCGCGTACGACCTGCTCGCCGAGCTCGAGCCCCAACGCGGCCGCGTGCCGCCCACGACCGTCTATCGCGCGCTGGATTTCCTCGTCGAGCACGGCTTCATCCACCGGATCGAATCGAAGAACGCGTTCTTCGCGTGCTGCGAGATCGGCGTGCCGCACGAAGGCCAGTTCCTGATCTGCGATTCGTGCGGCGAGACCGTCGAGATCCCGGGCAGCGACCTCGCGAAACAGTTGTCCGCGAGCGAGCCCGCGCACGGGTTCGAAGTCCACCACCAGGTCGTCGAGCTGAACGGCCTGTGCGGGCACTGCAAGGGCAAGCCCGCGCAACGCTGACACCGCACCGCGCGGCGCACGGCGCCGCCCCTTCCAACGAGGAGTTTCATGTCCATTGCCCTGAAGCGCGCGCCGCGGCGCGCCCTGCCGCTTGCCCGCCTGCTGGCCGCTGCTGCTGCCGCGCTGTCGATCGCGGCGCCCGCGTTCGCGCAGGCCGCGACCGTCAACGTGGTCGCCGCCGAGAATTTCTATGGCGACGTCGCGTCGCAGATCGGCGGCCGCCATGTCGCGGTAACCAGCATCCTCAGCAGTCCCGACCAGGATCCGCACCTGTTCGAAGCGAGCCCAAAGACTGCGCGCGCGCTGCAGCACGCGCAGGTCGTGATCTACAACGGGGCGAACTACGACCCGTGGATGGCCAAGCTGCTGTCCGCATCGAAGCAGGCGAAGCGCGCGACGATCGTCGTCGCGGATCTCGTCGGCAAGAAGGCCGGCGACAACCCGCACCTGTGGTACGACCCGGCGACCATGCCGGCCGCGGCGCGCGCGATCGCGGCCGAGCTCGGCCGGGCCGACCCGGCGAACAAGGCCGACTACGACGCGAACCTGCAGAAGTTCGTCGCGTCGCTGAAGCCGATCGACGACAAGGTCGCCGCGCTGCGCGCGCAGTACAAGGGCGTGCCGGTGACGGCCACCGAGCCGGTGTTCGGCTACATGTCGGATGCGATCGGCCTCGACATGCGCAACCAGCGCTTCCAGCTCGCGACGATGAACGACACCGAAGCCAGCGCGCAGGACGTCGCCGCGTTCGAGAACGACCTGCGCAAGAAGCAGGTGCGCGTGCTGATCTACAACAGCCAGGCCGAAGCGCCGATGACCATGCGCCTGCTGAAGGTCGCGCGCGACGGCGGCGTGCCGAGCGTCAGCGTCACCGAGACGCAACCGGCCGGCAAGACCTTCCAGCAATGGATGGCCGGCCAGCTCGACGCGCTCGCGGCCGCGCTTTCCGCCAGCAAGAAATGATTCACGCTACGACATGACCGCCACTCCCCACGCACTCGCACTCGATCGCGTCACGCTCGAACTGGGCGGACGCACGATCCTGCGCGACGTGAGCTTCTCGATCGAACCCGGCGAATTCGTCGGCGTGCTCGGGCCGAACGGCGCGGGCAAGACGACGCTGATGCGCGCGGTGCTCGGCCTCGTGCCCGTCACGGGTGGCACGCTGTCGGTCGGCGGCGTGCCGGTCGTGCGCGGCAACGCGTCGATCGGCTACATGCCGCAGATCAGAAGCGGCCTCGCGAATCGCCGGATGCGCGGCTACGACTTCGTCGCGATGGCCGCCGACGGCCACCGCTGGGGGCTGCCGCACACGAACGCCGCGACGCGGCGCGACGTCGACCGCGTGCTCGACCTCGTCGGCGGCCCGACGCTCGCGCGCCGGCCGCTGTCGGAACTGTCGGGCGGCGAGCGGCAGCGCCTGCTGCTCGCGCAGTGCCTGCTCGGCAGCCCGAAGCTGCTGCTGCTCGACGAGCCGCTGATCAGCCTCGACCCGAACCACCAGCGCGGCGTCGTCGAACTCGTGCGCAACGTCCAGCGCGAGCTCGGCATCACCGTGCTGTTTTCCGCGCACGAACTGAATCCGCTGCTGAACGCGCTCGACCGCGTGCTGTATCTCGGCAACGGCGTCGCGGCGCTCGGCACCGTCGACGAGGTGATCACGAAACCCGTGCTGTCGCGGCTCTACGGCTCGCCGATCGACGTGATGCGCGTGAACGGCAGGATCTTCGTGATGTCGGGCGACGTCGAAATCGAGAAGCACGATCACGAACACGAGGACGACGACGGCCACTCGCACGGCGGCGGCGGTCACGATCACGGTCACCACCACCACGGACACGCTCATCCCGGGCATTCGCACGATGTTTGAATACGACTTCATGATCAACGCGTTCGCCGCGTCGGGGATCGTCGCGGTGCTCGCGGGCATCGTCGGCTACTTCCTGGTGCTGCGCGGACAAACCTTCGCCGGCCACGCGCTGTCGCACGTCGGCTTCACCGGCGCGACCGGCGCGGTGCTGCTCGGCATCTCGCCGATCTGGGGGATGGTCGGCTTCACGCTCGCGGCCGGGATCGGGATGGGCGCGCTCGGCGAACGGCTCGCGGGCCGCGACGTCGCGATCGGCGTGATCCTGTCGGGCGCGCTCGGCTTCGGGCTGCTGTTCCTGCATTTCTACACGTCGTTCGCGACGCAGGTCACCGCGCTGCTGTTCGGCAACGTGCTCGCGGTCAGCCACGATACGCTCGCGGTGCTGGCCGGCATCGGCGCGGTGAGCCTCGCCGCGCTCGCGCTGATCGCGCGGCCGCTGCTGTTCGCGTCGCTGCAGCCCGAGCTGGCCGAAGCCAAGGGCGTGTCGCTGCGCACGGTGTCGATGCTGTTCCTCGCGGTGTGCGCGCTCGCGGTGGCCGCGGCGACGCAGATCGTCGGCGTACTGCTCGTGTTCACGCTGCTGGTCGGGCCGGCCGCGGCCGCGCAGAACGTGTCGACGCGGCTGTCGACCGGCGTGCTGCTCGCCGCGCTGTTCGCGCTGTTCGAAGCGTGGGCCGGGATCGCGCTCGCGTATCACACCGACTGGCCGACGAGTTTCTGGATCACCGCGCTGTCCGCGCTCGTGTATGGGGCGAGCCTGTTGCGGCGACGCACATGACGTTCAGCCGGCGCTCGACAGGGTGCGCAATCGCGCATGTCGGCACGCCCCCAAAGGCGTGCACGGAATCAGCAGGGGATGCGTGACCATCGAATCGACGATCGATTACGCGCGACTGAGAAACTTGCTGACCGCGTAGAAGCCGGTTCCGATCCCCGGCCCCTCCGTGCGTGCGTACGGCACGATTACAGTCAAATGAAGCGAGTCGCGTACCGAGCCGCGGTGACCGCTTGGGTACTCGTGGCATCCGTGTCGCTTGCACGGCTGTGCCTCACTCACGAGTCGTTCGCACTGCCGATACCCGAGCGCACGTGGGCTTGGCTCGTCACGCATGTTCCCGGATTCTGGGACGGCGAGTCGGGCGATGATCTCGTCATCGTCGTGCACTTGCTGATAGCGCTTGCGGTCGTGATACCGGTGACCTGGCTCGCCTTGCGCACGCTGCGAAAGTGGAAGCGCCGCGCCACTCGCTGATGGCGGATGGCGCGGCCGGTTTATCGCACTAACGTGCCAGCACCCGCGCATGATGCGCGACGTGATCGGCGATGAACGTCGAGATGAAGTAATAACCGTGGTCGTAGCCCGCATGGCGGCGCAGCGTCAGCGGCTGGCCGGCTTTCGCGCACGCGGCTTCGAACACGTCGGGGTTCAGCTGGTTCGCGAGGAACTGGTCGGCGAGGCCCTGGTCGACGAGGATGCCGTCCGCGAACTTCGGCGCATCCGCGCGCGCGACGAGATCGCTTGCGTCGTGCTCTTTCCATGCTTCGCGGTCGGCACCCAGATAACCCGAGAACGCCTTCTCGCCCCACGGGCAGCGCGTCGGCGCGGCGATCGGCGCGAACGCCGACACCGACCGGTACAGGTCGGGGTGACGCAGCGCGAGCGTCAGCGCGCCGTGTCCGCCCATCGAGTGGCCGAAGATCCCGAGCCGCGCGCCGTCGATCGGCAGCTCGGCCGCGACGAGTTCGCGCAGCTCGCCCGTCACGTAGGACTCCATCCGGTAGTGCGTCGACCACGGTGCTTGCGTCGCGTCGACATAGAAACCCGCACCGACGCCGAAATCCCACGCCTCCGACTCGCCCGGCACACCCGCGCCGCGCGGGCTCGTGTCGGGCATCACGAGCGCGAGGCCGTGCTGTGCCGCGTACTGCTGCGCGCCGCCCTTGATCGCGAACGTCTCCTCGGTGCAGGTGAGCCCCGCGAGATAGAACAGCGCCGGCACGCGGCCGTGCGCCGCCTGCGGCGGCAGGTACACCGAGAACTTCATCGGCAGGCCGATCGCCTTCGAATCGTGGCGATAGAAGCGTTGCTCGCCACCGTGGCAAGCGTGCGAAGAAACGAGTTCGAGCATGGGGTTCCCTTCCGTTCAATACAGCACGATCGGGCGAATCGATTCGCCCTTCTTCATCGGGTCGACGCCGTCGTCGAGCATCTCGCGCGGCAGAGCGCGCGTGATCAGGTCGCGCCGTGCCGCGCGACACGGCAAAGCCGTATCGTGTCCGGCATGATCTCCGATCCCGCTGCCCGGCGCGCGCGGGAAACGGCCGCCGGCTTGCCGCGAGGCGTCACCGTGGTCGCAACAGGACAATCCAGGACAAGTGCCCGAGTTTAAACGCCGCTCGTGAACCACGCATCCGTTCGCGCATACAGATCGATGAAACGCGCATGGCGGGCGGCCAGCGCGCGATCGTCGCGCGGCGCGGCGACGGGCGACGCAGCCGGCGCCAGCGTGCGCAGCGCGTCGTCGCGCCAGTGTCCGATCGCGACGCCGGCGAGCAGCGCGGCACCGCGCGTCGCGGCGTTCGGGCAATCGACCGCGTCCAGCGACGCGCCGAGCGCATCCGCGAGCAACTGGCGCCAGCGCGGATCGACCGAGCCGCCGCCGGCGAGGCGCAGCGCCGTCACCGGATCGGCCGGGTTCGCAGCGCGGATCGCATCGAGCCCCGCGCGCAGCCCGAACGCGACGCCTTCGAATGCGGCGCGCATCATCGCGCCGCGCGTGTCGCCGAGCCCGAGCCCGAGCCAGCCGCCGCGCGCGTCGGGATTCATCCACGGCGAGCGCTCGCCCGTCAGGTACGGCAGGAAGCACAGCCGCTCGGACGCCGGCTGCGCGAACGCGTCGTCGTACGCATCCGCCCAGCCCGGATAGCCGAGCCAGCCGCGCACGGCTTCGAGCGCGAGCCCGACGTTCTGCATCGCGGCCATCGTGTAATAACCGTCGCCGGCTGCCGCGCGATAGCGGTGCAGCCCGCGCCGCGCGGGCGGCAGCGCATCCGCGAGCACGACGATCTGGCCGCCGCTGCCGGTGGTCAGCAGCGCGTCGCCGGCCGCGACGAGCCCGCTGCCGAGCGCCGCGCACGCCGTATCGGCCGCCCCCGTCGCCAGCGGCACGCCGGCCGGCAGCCCGAGTGCCGCCGCGGCCTTCGCATCGAGCACGCCGCAGCGCGCGCCCGACGCCCGCACCGGCGCGAATCGGTCGAGCGGCAGGCCCAGCGACTCGATCAGCGCCGTATCCCATGCGCCGTCCGGCGTCGCGAGCGCGGTCGCGCACGCGTCGCTCGGATCGGCCACGACCTCGCCGCCCAGCGCCACGCGCAGCCAGTCCTTCGGCTGCACGGCCCAGCGTGCGGCCCGCAGCGCCTGCGGTTCGTGTGCGGCCAGCCAGCGCAACAGCGGCCCCGCCATGCCGGGCGCGACGGGATTCGGTGCGACGGGCAAACCGGCGACGGGCCAATCCGCCGCGTCCGCTTCGCGCACCGCGCGCGTATCGGGCCACAACAGCGCGGGCCGCACCGGCTGCCCGGCCGCGTCGATCAGCACGACGCCATGCATCTGGCCGGAGAAGCCGATCGCGGCGACCTGCGCGCGCTCGCCGGCCGGCAGCCGCGCGGCGGCCCGCACGAGCGCCTGCCACCAGACGTCGGGCGCGATTTCGGCCCAGCCGGGCTGCGGCGACGACAACGCATAGGGTTCGCTCGCCACCGCGCGCTCGATGCCATCGGCATCGAGCGTGACGAGTTTGACGGAGCCGGTGCCGAGGTCGATTCCGAGCAGGCGCATGACGGGATGGCGTAGTCGAGTGGACGGATATCGATGATAGCGGGATCGCGCCATGCGCCCCGATTTTTGCGACGCTTTCGGCCGCGCGGCGACGCGAAAACACGGTCGTGAACGACCGGCTTCGCCGGGCCGCACCTTGCCCGCCAAAACAGCCGCTCGCGGGTTAACCCGGCGCGATCTTGCTCCGGTCGTTTTTGCCACTATGCCGCGGTCGCGATACACACCATAAAGCGGCCGATATTTGACACGGGGGTCCGCGCTATTTTGTAGGGCTATAAAACCGGGGAACCTCACTCCAGCGGCAGTTTCCCGATGATCGACACCCTGTTTCATGCCGACCAGGCATATCGAACCAGCAAAGAACGGAATAGAACCCAGCGCTCTTGTTGCGATGTGGCATTCCGCATAACTTCGTACCACCCCGAAAACAAGATCATGGAGTGAGACAGATGCAATCGAACACGGTCCATCCGTGCGATGAGGTGCTGCCGACCGGCAAGCTTGTAACGCTTGGTCTCCAGCACGTCCTCGTCATGTACGCCGGCGCCGTCGCCGTGCCGCTTATCGTCGGCGGCGCGCTGAAGCTGCCGAAAGACCAGATCGCGTTCCTGATCAGCGCCGATCTGTTTTCGTGCGGCATCGCCACGCTGATCCAGACGCTCGGCCTGTGGATCTTCGGGATCCGCCTGCCCGTCATCATGGGCTGCACGTTCGCGGCCGTCGGCCCGATGATCGCGATCGGCACCAACCCCGGCCTCGGCATTCTCGACGTCTTCGGCTCGACCATCGCGGCCGGCATCATCGGCATCGTGCTCGCGCCGATGATCGGCAAGCTGTTGCGGTTCTTCCCGCCGGTCGTGGTCGGCACCGTGATCGCGGTGATCGGGCTGTCGCTGATGGAAGTCGGGATCAACTGGGCAGCCGGCGGCGTCGGCAACCCCGAATACGGCAGCCCCGTCTACCTCGGCCTGTCGCTGCTCGTGCTCACGCTGATCCTGCTGATCAACAAGTACGGCCGCGGCTTCCTCGCGAACATCTCGGTGCTGCTCGGCATCGTCGCCGGCTTCGTGATCGCGTTCGCGATCGGCCGCGTGAATACCGACGGCGTCGCGCACGCACCGTGGGTCGGCTTCGTGATGCCGTTCCACTTCGGCCTGCCGCACTTCGACCCGCTGTCGATCGCGACGATGGTCACGGTGATGTTCGTCACGTTCATCGAATCGACCGGCATGTTCCTCGCGGTCGGCGACATGGTCGATCGTCCGGTCAACCAGGACCGCCTCGTGCGCGGCCTGCGCGTCGATGGCCTCGGCACGCTGATCGGCGGCATCTTCAACTCGTTCCCGCATACGTCGTTCTCGCAGAACGTCGGCCTGATCGGCGTGACGGGCGTGAAGAGCCGGTTCGTCTGCGCGACGGGCGGCGTGATCCTGGTGCTGCTCGGCCTGTTCCCGAAGATGGCGCAGGTCGTCGCGTCGGTGCCGCCGTTCGTGCTCGGCGGCGCGGGCATCGTGATGTTCGGGATGGTGGCCGCGAACGGCATCAAGGTGCTGTCGAAGGTCGACTTCGTGAACAACTCGCACAACCTGTTCATCGTCGCCGTGAGCGTCGGCATGGGACTCGTGCCGGTCGTGTCGCCGCACTTCTTCTCGAAGCTGCCGCCCGCGCTCGCCCCGATCCTGCATAGCGGCATCCTGCTCGCGTCGGCCACCGCCGTGATCCTGAACGTCGTGTTCAACGGCGTGAAGGGCGAGAAAGACGCGCGTTGCGAGATCCGCCGCGCAGGGCACGACTTCGACGGACGCCCGGCCGACGTGCATCACTGATCGGTCCGACCCGGACGCGCCGAAGGACGGCGCGATACGGTAAAGGAAAAACGCCACGGCTTGCCGTGGCGTTGTGCTTTGCGGCGAGTGATTGAGCGACGATAGCGGAGGTGCCGGTGATGACGATCCGCGGTCGCGGCCAACCGAACCGGCCGCACAAAAAAAACGCCACGGACCTTCGTCCGTGGCGTTGTCGCATCCCGGGGACCGCGACTTCGGCGAACCGGCGCGGTCGCCCGCTCCTGCCCGCCGTCGCGCTTACCCGTTCGTCGCTGCCGCCGACGCAGCGGCCGGAGCAGCCGCCTTGTCGTAGTCGACCGTCTCGTCCGGTGCGCGCGGCGTCTCGCCCGCGTGCTGGATCCAGCCGCCGCCCAGTGCGCGGTACAGCGTGACGAGGTTCGTCCAGCGTGCCAGGCGCGCGCTGATCAGCGACTGCTGCGCCGAGTACAGGTCGGTCTGCGCGGTCAGCACCGACAGGTAGCTGTCGACACCGTTCTTGTAGCGCAGGTCCGACAGGTCGAAGCGACGCTGCTGCGCGTGCTCGTTGCGCTCGAGCGCGGCGATCTGCTGGTCGTACGTGCCGCGTGCGGCCAGCCCGTCCGACACTTCGCGGAACGCCGACTGGATCGCCTTCTCGTAGTTGGCGATCTCGATGCGCTTCTGCACGTTCGCGAGGTTCAGGTTCGCGATGTTCTGCCCGCCTTCGAAGATCGGCATCGTGATCTGCGGCGCGAACGACCACGCCGCGGTGCCGGCCTTGAACAGGCCGCCGAGCGTCGGGCTGCCGGTGCCGAACGCGCCCGTCAGCGAGATGCGCGGGAAGAACGCCGCACGCGCCGCGCCGATGTTCGCGTTCGCGGCCAGCAGCGTCTGCTCGGCCTGCATCACGTCCGGACGACGCGTCAGCAGGTCGGACGGCAGACCGGCCGGCACGTCCGTCAGCAGGTTCTGCGCGTCGAGCGGCATGCCCGCCGGCAGATCGTCCGGCAGCGGCTCGCCGATCAGCAGCACCAGCGCGTTCAGCGCCTGCGCACGCGCGCGCGCCTGCGCCTGCTGGTTCGCGAGCGCCGTCTCGACGACCGTCTGCGCCTGACGCAGCTCGAGCTCGGAGCCCGTGCCGTTGTCGAACTGCAGCTTGGTCAGGTCGTACGACGCCTGGGCCGACTTCAGCGTGTTTTCCGTGACCTGCAGCAGGTCGTCGGTCGACAGCAGCGTCAGGTACTGATCCGCCACCTGCGACACCAGCGAGATCTCGGCAGCCTGCCGTGCGTACGACGTCGACAGGTACTGCGCGAGCGCCTGGTCCTTCAGGCTCTGCACGCGACCGAACAGGTCGAGTTCCCACGACGCGGAAACGCCGACGTTGTAGGCCCGCGAGATATACGGCGCACCCGTCTGCGACAGGCCCTGCGGTACGCGCTGGATGCTGCCCGTGCCCGTGCCGTCGAGCGTCGGGAACAGGCCCGCGCGCGTGATCTGGTACTGCGCGCGCGCCGCCTCGATGTTCAGCACCGACACGCGCAGGTCGCGGTTGTTCTTCAGCGCGATCTCGATCAGCCGCTGCAGGCGCGGATCGACGAAGAATTCGCGCCAGCCGATGGCGGTCGCCGCCTGGCCGTTCGCGCTGCGCGCGCCGGCAGCGCCCGGCTGCGTCGCATAGACGCCGCCGGCCGGGTACGCCTGCGCGACGGGCGCGTCGGGCCGCGTGTAGTGCGGCGCCATCGTGCAGCCCGTGGCCAGCAGCGCGACCGCGATTGCAGTCAAAGCGTGTTTTTGCATCATCACTGTCCCTTGTTGCCTTCGTCGCCGTTGCCCGGCTTCTCTTCGTGGTGCGAGTGCTCCTGAGCCAGACGCAGCGCCTGGTCGACGTCTTCCTTCTCGCCGCTGAAGATCGCGCGGATCTTCACGAAGAACATCGGGATCATGAAGATCGCGAGGAACGTCGCCGTGATCATCCCGCCGATCACGCCGGTACCAATCGCGTGCTGGCTGGCCGAACCCGCGCCGTTGCTGATCGCGAGCGGCATCACGCCGAGAATGAACGCGAGCGACGTCATCAGGATCGGACGCAGCCGCAGGCGCGCCGCTTCCAGCGCAGCCTCGATCGGCCCCATCTTCTCCGTCATCTGCAGTTCGCGCGCGAATTCGACGATCAGGATCGCGTTCTTCGCGGACAAGCCCACCGTGGTCAGCAGGCCGACCTGGAAGAACACGTCGTTCTCGAGGCCGCGCATCGTCGCCGCGAGCAGTGCGCCGACCACGCCGAGCGGCACCACCATGATCACCGAGAACGGGATCGACCAGCTTTCATACAGTGCCGCGAGACACAGGAACACGACGAGGATCGAGATCGCGTACAGGATCGGCGCCTGCGAGCCGGACTGGATTTCCTGGAACGACAGGCCGGTCCACGAATAGCCGATACCGACCGGCAGCTTCTTCGCGAGCCCTTCCATCGCGGTCATCGCCTGACCGGTCGACTTGCCCGGTGCGGCCTGACCCTGGATTTCCATCGCCGACACGCCGTTGTAACGCTCGAGCTTCGGCGAACCGTACGTCCAGTGACCGGTCGCGAACGCGCTGAACGGCACCATCCCGCCCGACCCGTTGCGCACGTACCAGATGTTCATGTCCTCCGGCGTCATCCGGAACGGCGCATCCGACTGCACGTACACCTTCTTGATCCGGCCGTCGGTGTCGAGGAAGTTGTTCACGTACTTCGACGCCCACGCGATCGAGAACGTCTGGTCGATCGCATCCGCCGTCACGCCGAGCGCATTCGCCTTCTCGCGATCGATGTCGACCTTGTACTGCGGCGTATCGTTCAGCCCGTTCGGACGCACGCCCTGCAGCGTCGGATCCTTCGAGGCCATCCCGAGCAGCTGGTTACGTGCGGCCATCAGCGCGTCGTGGCCGAGACCGGCGTTGTCCGTCAGCTCGAAGTCGAAGCCGGCGGCGGTGCCGAGTTCCGGAATCGACGGCGGGTTGAACGGGATCACGATCGCGTCCTTGTAGCCCGAATAGCGCCCGAACATCCGGCCGATCAGCGCCTGGACCTTCTGGTTCGCGTGCTGGCGCTGCGAGTAGTCCTTCAGGCGCACGAACACGAGACCCGAGTTCTGGCCGCGGCCGGCGAAGCTGAAGCCGTTGACCGTGAACGCCGATTCGACGATTTCCTTCTCGTCCTTCAGCAGGTAGTCGGAAATGTTCGCGAGCGTCTTCGCGGTCGTTTCCTGCGTCGAGCCCGACGGCGTCTGCACGATCACGAACATCAGGCCCTGGTCTTCATCGGGCAGGAACGACTTCGGCAGGCGCACGAACAGCAGGCCGACCGCGACGATCACGACCAGGTAGATGATCAGCCAGCGGCCCGAGCGCTTGATCACGTGGTGCACGCCGACGTGGTACTTGTCGCGGCTGTTGTTGAACGTGCGGTTGAACCAGCCGAAGAAGCCCTTCTTCTCTTCGTGATGGCCCTGCGGGATCGGCTTGAGGATCGTCGCGCACAGGGCGGGCGTCAGAATCAACGCGACCAGCACCGACAGCACCATCGCCGACACGATCGTCAGCGAGAACTGACGATAGATCGCACCGACCGACCCGCCGGAGAACGCGACCGGCACGAACACCGCCGACAGCACGAGCGCGACGCCGACGAGTGCGCCGGTGATCTGGCCCATCGCCTTGCGGGTCGCCTCCTTCGGCGACAGCCCCTCTTCCGCCATCACGCGCTCGACGTTCTCCACCACCACGATCGCATCGTCCACCAGCAGGCCGATCGCGAGCACGAGGCCGAACATCGACAACGTGTTGATCGAGAAGCCCACCAGCGACATGATCGCGAACGTGCCGAGCAGCACGACCGGCACCGCGATCGTCGGGATGATCGTCGCCCGCAGGTTCTGCAGGAACAGATACATCACGAGGAACACGAGCACGATACCTTCGAGCAGCGTCTTGACCACTTCCTCGATCGACAGCTTCACGAACGGCGTCGTGTCGTACGGATACTTCACGACGAGGCCGTGCGGGAAGAACGGTGCGAGCTCGTCGATCTTCGCGCGCACGGCCTTCGCGGTCGCGAGCGCGTTCGCGTTGGTCGCGAGCTGGATACCGAGTGCCGCGGTCGGCTGACCGTTGTACTTCGTGTCGAAGTTGTAGTTTTCGCCGCCGAGGCCGATTTGCGCGACGTCCTTCAGGCGCACCTGCGAGCCGTCCTGGTTGACCTTCAGCAGGATGTTGCCGAACTGCTCGGGCGTCTGCAGCAGCGTCGATTCGGTGATCGTCGCCTGCAGCACGGTGCCCGGCTTGGCCGGCGTGCCGCCGATCTGGCCGCCCGCGATCTGCACGTTCTGCGCGGTGATCGCGCTCGTCACGTCGACCGGCGTGAGGCCGTAGTTCGTCAGGCGGGTCGGGTCGAGCCAGATCCGCATCGCGTACTGCGAGCCGAACAGCGTGACGGTACCGACGCCGTTCAACCGGCTGATCGGATCCTTCACGTGCGACGCCACGAAGTTCGCGAGGTCGTACTTGTTCATGCTGCCGTCTTCGGAGTTGAAGGCGAGCACCAGCAGGAAGCTGCTGCTCGACTTCGTCACCGACAGACCGAGCTGCTGCACGACCTGCGGCAGAACCGGCGTCGCGAGCGACAGCTTGTTCTGCACCTGGACCTGCGCGATGTCGGCGTTGGTGCCCGGCGCGAACGTCAGCGTGATCGTGGCGTTGCCCGAGTCGTCACTCGTCGACGACATGTACAGGAAGTTGTCGAGACCGCTCATCTGCTGCTCGATCACCTGCGTCACCGTGTCTTCCACCGTCTTCGCGGAAGCGCCCGGGTAGTTCGCGGTGATCTGGATCGATGGCGGCGCGATCGTCGGATACTGCGCGATCGGCAGCGTGAAGATCGCCGCAACCCCGGCCAGCATCAGGATGATGGCGATCACCCACGCGAAGATCGGGCGATCGATAAAAAACTTTGCCATGAAACAGGCTCCCTGTTATTGCGCGCTCGAAGCAGCGGCGGCGCTCGCCGGCGCTGCGCCCGATGCGGCGGCGCCGGACGCGGCGGCGGCGCCGGAACCGGCGGCAGCCGGCGCGGCGGTGGCAGCGGCGACACCCGATGCGGCACCGGCCGCCGGTGCGAGTTGTGCCTCCACCGACTTCACGGTCGCGCCCGGACGCACCTTCTCGCCCCCCTGCACGATCACGTGGTCGCCCGCCTGCAGACCGCCTTCGACGATCCAGTCCTGGCCGCGCATGCCCGCCGTCTTCAGCGGACGCGGCTCGACCTTGTTGCTCGCGTTCACCACCATCGCGATCGCCTGGCCCTTCTGGTCATGCGTGACGCCGATCTGCGGCACCAGGAACGCGTTCTCGTTCACGCCTTCCTCGATCCGTGCGCGCACGAACATCCCCGGCAGCAGCACGCGGCCCGGGTTCGGGAAGACCGCGCGGATCGTCACCGAGCCGGTGGCCTGGTCGACCGTCACGTCGGAGAACTGCAGCTTGCCGGCTTCGGAGTACGTCTTGCCGTCTTCCAGGATCAGCGACACCTTCGCCGCGCCCGGGCCGCTCGTCTTCAGGCGGCCGCTCTGCACGTCCTGGCGCAGCTTCAGCCCGTCGAGGCTCGACTGCGTCAGGTCGACATAGACCGGATCGAGCTGCTGCACCGTCGACATCAGCGTCGCCTGGCTCGCCTGCACGTACGCGCCCGGCGTCACCTGCGAAATGCCGACGCGGCCGGTGATCGGCGAGACCACATCCGTGTAGCCGAGATTGATCTGCGCGGTGTCGACCGCCGCCTTGCCGGCCGCGACGTCCGCCGCGGCCTGCCCTTGGGTGGCCACCGCGTTGTCGTAGTCCTGCTTGCTGACCGCGTTCGCGGCCACCAGCACCTTGTAGCGCGCGACCAGCGCGTTCTGCGTGACGAGGTTCGCCTGCGCCTTCGCGAGCGTCGCCTTCGCGCTGTTCAATGCAGCGAGGTACGGCGCCGGATCGATCTTGTACAGACGCTGGCCGGCCTTGACGTCGGTGCCTTCGGTGAATTCACGGCGCAGCACGATGCCGTCGACCCGCGCGCGGACCTGCGCAACGAGGAATGCGCTGGTACGGCCCGGCAGTTCGCTGTAGACCGGCACGGCTTGCGGCTGGACGGTGACGACGCCGACTTCCGGCGTTTGCGGCGGCGGTGCCGATTCTTTTTTTCCGCATGCAGCCAGGAAAACCGCGGCTGCCGCGACAGTGATCAAGCGGTATGGAACCCGTTCGACGCGC
Source organism: Burkholderia sp. Bp8991 (assembly GCF_003853795.1). Classification (NCBI taxonomy): domain Bacteria; kingdom Pseudomonadati; phylum Pseudomonadota; class Betaproteobacteria; order Burkholderiales; family Burkholderiaceae; genus Burkholderia; species Burkholderia sp. Bp8991. The sequence continues at coordinate 81,523 of NZ_QTQJ01000006.1, forward strand.
ATGGAGCGACCTCTGTGTGTAACCAATGGAATGAGTGCGGCGCACGGACGGAGCGCCACACGGATGCGCCTCGCGGCGCAGATCGAACACCTGAATTACTGGACTACTGGATACAGCAAGTCGGCACGAGACCTCCATGCCGACGAGATGCCGCGAACTGCGGACTGGTACTTTGGCGGGAATCAGCAGAGTGGGATATTAACTGATTGCCACTTTGGTCATTCGATCGTAGGGTGGTATTGTATATACATTCACGAATGTATGTAAAAAGCCCGCTCGTCCGTCGCCAACCGCCAAGTCTTACGAATTATTACCAGTCGCAAGCATAGCCCGTCCGCACAGCCGCGACGAGGGTTACGGACCCTATATTCACCTACGATCGATCCATTCAGGCCTGCACATGGTCAGACGCACCAAGGAGGAGGCGCTCGAGACGCGCAACCGCATTCTCGACGCCGCCGAACACGTGTTCTTCGAGAAGGGCGTGTCGCACACGTCGCTCGCGGACATCGCCCATCACGCCGGCGTGACGCGCGGCGCGATCTACTGGCATTTCGCGAACAAGAGCGAGCTGTTCGACGCGATGTTCGACCGCGTGTTCCTGCCGATCGACGAACTCAAGCGGATGCCGCTCGATGCGCCCGGCGGCAATCCGCTGGAGAAGATCCGCAAGATCCTGATCTGGTGCCTGCTCGGCGTGCAGCGCGACTCGCAGTTGCGGCGCGTGTTCAGCATCCTGTTCATGAAGTGCGAGTACGTCGCGGACATGGAGCCGCTGCTGCAGCGCAACCGCGCGGGGATGAGCGAGGCGCTGCACGCGATCGATGCCGATCTCGCGGGCGCCGTGCGGCTCAAGCTGCTGCCCGAGCGGCTCGACACGTGGCGCGCGACGCTGATGCTGCACACGCTCGTCAGCGGTTTCGTGCGCGACATGCTGATGCTGCCCGACGAGATCGACGCCGAGCAGCATGCGGAACAGCTCGTCGACGGCTGCTTCGACATGATGCGTTACAGCCCGGCGATGCTGAAGACGGGCGACTGACCGGCTCAGGCCGCCTTCGCGCGTTGCGCGCGGGCCCGCCGGTTCGACGCGGCCACCGAATCGCGCGTCGGCATCGCCGCGCCGCCGAGTCCCGCGATCCATGCGTCGGTCGACATCACGGCCGCGAAATTCGACTGGAACACCACCGTGTACGCGCGGTGAATCTCTTCGGCGCTCGCCGCGCCCGCTTCGTTCGCGTACGGCAACGCGCCGGTCGCGTCCGCCAGGTATTCGACGGCGAGCCCCGCGTGGGCCGCGTGATAGACCGTCGACGCATTGCAGTTGTGCGTCATGTAGCCGGCGACCGCGAGCGTATCGATGCCGTGCGCGTCGAGCCACGCGGCGAGATCGGTGCCGGCGAACGAACTGGCCTGCGCCTTCACGACGAGGTGCGCATACGGCCGGTCGGCGACGACCGGATGCAGCGCGACACCGTCGGTGCCCGGTGCGAAGATCGGCGCGCCCGCCGGCGCGACGTGCTGGACGACGATCACCGGCACGCCGGCCGCGTGCGCGGCGTCGATCGCGCGGCCGATGTTCGCCAGCGACGCGTCGACGGGCGGATATTCGATCGGCAGGTTGCCGGTCACGTATTCGTTCTGGACATCGATCACGATCAGGGCACGGCGGGAAGCGGAAGACGATACGGCGTTCGACATGGCAGGCTCCGGGTTCGGCCGCGCCGCCCCGCTCCGGAACGGGGCGGACAGCAGCGCGATGCGATGCATTGTCGGATTGCATCGCGCCGGCGGACAGTGGCCCGATAGCCATTCTTCGATAGAATCGGGCCATCGCCACCCCGGAGCCCGTCATGCGCGCCGCTGCGTCGTCCGTTGCCCCCGCCTCGACCGTCGTCGCCGTGATCGCGTACGACGGCATCAGCCCGTTCCACCTGTCGGTGCCGTCCGTCGTGTTCGGCAAGGAGCGCGATGCGGCCGCGATGCCCGCGTTCGAGTGCCGCGTGTGCTCGGCCGAGCGCGGCCCGCTGTCGACGACGGGCGGCTTCACGATCACCGCGCCTTATGGGCTCGACGCGCTCGACGACGCGGACATCGTGATCGTGCCGGCATGGCGTGATCCCGACGAAGCGCCGCCGGACGTGCTGGTCGATGCGGTACGCGCGGCCGCCGCGCGCGGCGCGCAGGTGGTCGGCCTGTGCCTCGGCGCGTACGTGCTCGCCGCGGCCGGGCTGCTCGACGGGCGCCCGGCCACGACGCACTGGGCGTGGGCCGACGACTTCGCGCAGCGCTTTCCGCGCGTGAAGCTCGACCCCGACGTGCTGTATGTCGACGACGGCAACCTGATGACGTCGGCCGGCACGGCCGCGGGGCTCGACTGCTGCCTGCACGTCGTGCGGCGGCGCTTCGGCTCGGACGCCGCGAACCAGATCGCGCGGCGTCTCGTGATCCCGCCGCACCGCCAGGGCGGCCAGGCGCAATACGTGCCGCAGCCGGTCGCCGCGCATCCGCGCGACGCGCGCCTCGCGGGCCTGCTCGACTGGGTGCGCGCGCATCTCGACGTCGCGCACAGTGTGGATTCGCTCGCCGAACGCGTGCTGATGAGCCGGCGCACCTTCACGCGCCACTTCCGCCAGGCGACGGGCACGACCGTCACCGCGTGGCTGCAGGCCGAGCGGCTCACGCGCGCGCAGCATCTGCTGGAAACCACCGGACAATCGATCGACGCGATCGCGCAAGCGGCCGGCTACGGCTCGAGCGTGTCGCTGCGCCAGCATTTCGCGGGCGCGCTCGGCACGTCGCCGTCGGCATATCGGCGGGAATTTCGCGGCGCCGGGCCCGACGCCCGACGCTAGCGGCGGCCGCACCGCCGACGAACGGCCGGCGACCGGCCGGACAATGAGGCAGCGCGGCGGCGCGCGCAGGCGCTCAGGCGCCGTTGATCCAGCGCGCCGCGTACAGCAGCAGCGCCACGAACACGACGATCGCGGCCCACGCCCAGACGGGCAGCGGACCCGATTCGCGATGATGCACGGCGCTCGCGGCGCGGCCGCCGAGCGCGCCGCCGAGGTGCGGCGGCAGCGGACGCTTCGCCGCGGCCATCAGCGACGCCGGCCGCAGGAACACATGCTGGCGACGCTGCGGGCTCGAGCGCGCGCGGTTCGGCACGAGACCGTGCTTCGCCTGCACGACCGCGCAGAATTCGCGGAAGAAATCGTCCGTCCACTCGTGCAGCGCGTTCTCGATCTGCCGCGCCGGCAGCTCGGCGAGCGGCCCGCTCGCCGTCGCCCACACCACGTATTCGATGCACGTCGCAGCCGTGTCGTCATCGTCCGGCCGCAGCACGAGCTCGACCTGCCCGCGCAGCGCGCCGAGGCCGTCGGCCCGCGCCTTGAAGTTGAGCACGCGGCGCGGCTGCCCTTCCGCGTCGCCCTGCTCGCTCGCCGAATGCGCACGCACGTCGTAGCGCGCGCGCAGCGGGCCGAGCGGCACCGTGATGGTCAGCGCGAACTCGCCGCGCGCGAGCTTCACGAACGATTCGCAATGATCGAAGCTCGCCCGCAGCAGCGCGAGATCCTCGAGCGCCGCCCGCACGACGGCCGGCGCGAGCGGTACGCGTAACGTGTCGTTCAGTTCCATGATGCCTCCCCGATGAACACGCGCCGCATCAGGACGTCTCGACGAGACTGTCGACCCGTGCGACGTCGAAAGCGACGTAGTGCGCAAGCGCGGACGCAGTCGCCCCCGGTTCCTCGTAACTCCATGCGGCGTTCTCGATCACGCCGTCTTCGGTCTGCAGGTCGAAATACACGGCCCGGCCCCTCAGCGGACAGTCCGTCGTGACGCTCGACTTCACGAGCCGGTGCATGTTCACGTCGCCGCGGGGCAGGTAATGGATATCCGGCAGGCCCGTTTCGCGCACGGTCAGCGCGCCGTGCGAATCGGCATACGTGATGCCGCGATGGATCACGCGCACGCGATGGCGGTTCGGCACGATTTCGAGGCGAGGGTCGGCGGCATCGGACATCGTTTCTCCTCCGGGCGGCGGTCCCGGCGCGCAAGCCGCGGGCCGGAAACGAAAAAGCCACGGCACAAGTGCCGTGGCCTTCATTATGGGCGAAACTGGGCCCGATTGCGCGGCCCGGCCGGGCCTGCGCGCGACGCGCTACTGCGCACTCCACTGGAACGCGACCTTCGCGCCGCCCTTCGCGCCGACCATGACCGCCCGCGATTCGTCGCTGCCCTGGTACGACGCATGCACGGTGTAGCGCCCCGGCGGCAGCTTCACGAGCATGTACGGCCCGCGCGCGTCCGTCGCCAGCAGCTCGGTGCCCTTGCCGTCGACGATCCGCACATGGACGTCGGCCAGGTATTCGCCGCCCTTGCCGGTGAACCGCAGCGCCAGCGGCCACGCCGCCTCGTTGCTCTCGAATGCCGTCGATTGATCCTTGCCGATGCCGCCCGACACGTAGCTGACATCGCCCTGCTGGCTCGCCGCGGGCAAGCCGTCCGATTGCGCGTACGCGCCGGGCACGGCGGCGGCGAAGCCGGCGGCCAGCGCCGCCGCGACGGCAAATCGGGACACGTTGCGTAGATATTGCATGGCTCCCTCCTTTCGGGTCGGAACACAGCACCACGGGCCGAACGCCGGCGACGCCCGTCGGGGCCGGCCAGGCCGGCCCGCAACGGCCGCCGGTCAGCTCAGGTCGACCGGCACGAAGATCTGTGCATTATCCCGCTGGATCAGGAGAGCAAGACTGTTGCCTGCTCCCTTGACCGCGTCGCGCAACTGCTCGGGGCTCGTGACCGGGCGGCCGTTGACCGCGAGGATCACGTCGCCGGGCTGGATGCCCGCGCTGGCTGCCGGCCCACCGGCCTGCTGCACGATCAGCCCGTGCGACAGGTTGGCGGCACTGCGCTCCTGCGGCGTGAGCGGACGCACCGCGACGCCGAGGCGCCCCTGCTCGACGGGGCCGCCGTCGTTCGATGCCAGCTTCGCGTCGGTCATCGCGCCGAGCGTCACGCTGATCGACTTCGTCGACTTGTCGCGCCACACCTGCAGGTCGGCCTTCGAGCCCGGCTTCAGGTTCGCGATCTGCGCGGGCAGCGACGTGGAGTCGGCCACCGGCGAGCCGTTGACCGCGAGGATCACGTCGCCCGGCTGCAGGCCGGCCTTCGCGGCCGGGCCATTCGGGTCGACCGAGCTGACGAGCGCGCCGTCCGGCTTCTGCAGTCCGAACGAGCTCGCGAGCGTCTGGTTCAGCCCCTGCACGGCGACGCCGAGGCGACCGCGGCTCACGTGGCCGGTCTTCACGAGCTCGTCCTTGACCTTGATCGCCTCGTTGATCGGGATCGCGAACGACAGGCCCTGGAAGCCGCCCGTCTGCGAGTAGATCATCGAGTTGATGCCGATCACCTCGCCCTGCAGGTTGAACAGCGGGCCGCCCGAGTTGCCGGGGTTCACCGGCACGTCGGTCTGGATGAACGGCGTGTAGTTCTCGTCGGGCAGCGCGCGCGATTTCGCGCTGATGATGCCGGACGTGACCGTGTTGTCGAAGCCGTACGGCGAACCGATCGCGACGACCCACTGGCCGACCTTGCTCTGTGCCGGGTCACCGATCTTCACGGTCGGCAGGCCGCTCGCGTCGATCTTCAGCACCGCCACGTCGGACTGCTTGTCGGCGCCGACGACCTTCGCCTTGTACTCGCGCTTGTCGGTCAGCTTGACCGTAACGACGTTCGCGCCGTCGATCACGTGCGCATTGGTGAGGATGTACCCGTCCGAGCTGACGATGAATCCCGACCCGAGGCTCGCGCTCGGCTGGTCGTCCGGCTGCGTGTCGCCGCCCATGCCCGGCACCTGGCCGTAGAAGTGCTTGAAGAACTGGTAGAACGGATCGCTCGGATCCATCGGCAGCTGCGGCTGCGGCACGCGCCGCGACACCTGCTTCACGACGTGCTTTGCGCTGATGTTCACGACCGCCGGGCCGTAGGTTTCGACCAGCCCGGAGAAATCGGGAATGCCGGTCTTCGCCGCGGCCTCGGCCGGCATCAGCGCGGCGGCCTGCGCGGGCGTGATGATCTGCGGATCGGCGCGGCGGGTGCCCGCGACATAACCGGCGGACAGGGCGGCCGCCACGGCGACCGCGACGGCGCCGCGCGCAAGGAATCGGGTGTTCATCGTAGGACCTCCTCGTTGTTAGGACGCAGCGTAACGACGCTGACTTAAAGGAGGCTTAATCGACCTTAAGCGGGGCTTAGGCCGCCGCTACCGCGCGGCGCCCGCGCGGTGTGCCGTTCGTCATACGGATTCGGACGCCTGCGGCGCCGGCTGCGGCAGCTCGGCATCGCGGAACACGACGCTCACGAGCAGGCCGCCCGCGGCCGCGTCGCCGAGCGTCACGGTCGCGCCCTGCTGAGCCGCCACGCGCTTGACGATCGCGAGCCCCAGCCCGCTGCCCGACACGTCGGCCCGCGCCCGCGCGGAGCTGTCGCGGTAGAAGCGGTCGAACACGCGCTCGCGCTCTTCGGCCGGGATGCCGGGGCCGCTGTCGCCGATCTGCACGCACGCGCGGCCGGCCGCGTCGCGCGTCAGCGACACGTCGATGCGGCCGCCGTCCGGCGTGTACTTCACCGCGTTGTCGAGCAGGTTGCCGAACATCACGCGCAGCGCGCCGACGTCCGCGACGACGGTCGCCGCGCGCGTCTCCTCGAAGCCGAGATCGATGCTGTGCCGTTGCGCGAGCGGTGCATGCGCGGCCACGCATTCGACCAGCAGCGCCTGCAGGTCGACCGGCTCGCGCATCGTCGCGCCGTCCGGTTCGGCGCGCGCCAGCGCGAGCAGTTGCTCGGCGAGGCGCGTCGCGCGCGTGACGCCGTCCTGCAGATCGGCGAGCGCCTCGCGGCGCGAAGCGTCGTCCTTCGCGCGCGCGACGAGCTGCGCCTGGATCTGCACGGCCGCGAGCGGCGTGCGCAGCTCGTGCGCGGCATCGGCGACGAAGGCCTTCTGCGTGTCGAGCGCGGCCGCGAGCCGCGCGAGCAGCCCGTTCAGCGCGCGCACAAGCGGCTGCACCTCGAGCGGCAGGCGCGCATCGGGCAACGGATCGAGCGCTTCCGGCCGGCGCGCCTCGACCGCGCGCGTGAGGCGCTCGAGCGGCGCGAGCCCTTGCCCGACGATCATCCAGACCGCCGCGCCGAGAAACGGCAGCAGCACGATCAGCGGCCACAGCGTGCGCAGCGCGACGTTCGCCGCGAGCCGGTTGCGCACCGACAGCGGCTGCGCGAGCTGCACGACGTTGTCGCCGACGATCGCGCCGTACACGCGCCATTCGCCGCGATCGGTGCGCTCGGTCGAGAAGCCGAGTTCCGCGCGCGGCGCGATCGGCGCGCGCGGATGCGAGAAGTACATCAGCACGCCGTTGCGGTTCCAGATCTGGATCACGATGCCTTCGTCGCCGTTGGTGCGCGAACCGAACACCTGCGAAAACGGCTCGGACGGCAGCGCCGCGGCGATTTCCTGCAGCTGGTAGTCGAACAGCTCGTTCGCTTCGGCGAGCGCCTGCCGGTAGATCAGCCAGCCCGCGGCGCCCACGCCCGCGACGACGATCGCGAGCAGCCAGATCAGTAGTTGATGACGAATCGACCGCACGCGTCAGCTTTCCTTGACGACCATGTAGCCGAGCCCGCGCACGTTGCGGATCAGGTCCGAGCCGAGCTTCTTGCGCAGCGCGTGGATGTAGACCTCGACCGTGTTGCTGCCGATCTCCTCGCCCCAGCCGTACATCTTTTCCTCGAGCTGGCTTTTCGACAGCACCGCGCCGGGCCGCGCGAGCAGCGCCTCGAGCAGCGCGAACTCGCGCGCGGACAGCGCGACGGGCGCGCCGTCGAGCGTCACCTGGTGCGACGCGGGGTCGAGCGTCAGCGCGCCGTGGCGGATCAGCGACTCGCTGCGCCCCGCCTGGCGGCGGATCAGCGCGCGCATCCGCGCGCCCAGTTCGTCGAGGTCGAACGGCTTGACGAGGTAGTCGTCGGCGCCCGCGTCGAGCCCCTTCACGCGATCGGCCACCGCATCGCGCGCGGTGACGATCAGCACTGGCAGCGACTGCCCGCGCGCGCGCAGCGTGCGCAGCACGTCGATGCCGTCGCGCTTCGGCAGGCCGAGGTCGAGCAGCAGCAGGTCGTACGTCTCGCCGCCGAGCGCCGTGAGCGCGGCGTCGCCGTCCTGCACCCAGTCGACCGCGAAGCCGTCGGCGCGCAACGCCTTGCGTACGCCCTCGGCGATCATTCGATCGTCTTCAACAAGCAGAATCCGCATCGGAACCGGAACCCATCTGACGAGTAAGACATGGCGACCATTGTAGCGCCGCGAATCGCGTGCGCCGCCTGCAATGCAACAGAAAGGCGGATTGCAAGGGGCGTGTGCGCACTTGTCTCTACAATGTGCGCTCCGGCGCCGCGCGCGCCCTGCCCGAGCCCGATGCTTTTCCCGTATTCGCCCATGCCGATTTCCGATTTTTCCGCCCGGTTCGCCCCCCGCGCCCGCCCCTTCCTGCGTGCGGCCGCCGTCGTCGCCACCTGCACGGCCCTTGCGTTCGCACCGTCCGCCCAGGCCCGCAAGAAGTCCCACAAGGAAGCGCGCAAGACCGCCGTGGTGTCGCCCGCCGCGCGGGCGGCCGGCCTGCCGGCGTCCGTGCTCGTCGCACTGCAGCGCGCGAAGGTGCCGGCCTCGGCGATGAGCGTCGTCGTCGAGCGCGTCGGCGATCCCGAGCCGCTGATCGCGTGGAACGCGAGCCGGCCGATGATGCCGGCGTCGACGATGAAGCTCGTCACGACCTTCTCGGGGCTGTCGATCCTCGGCCCCGACTTCCGCTGGCGCACCACCGCGTACGCGGACGGCCCGGTCGATCCGGACGGCACGCTGCAGGGCAACCTCTACATCAAGGGCACCGGCGATCCGAAGCTCGTACCGGAGGAACTGATCGACCTCGTCGACAAGATCCGCAAGGCGGGCATCAAGCGCGTGGCCGGCGGCCTCGTGCTCGACAAGAGCTATTTTGCCGCGTCGACACGCGACCTGCCGTCGTTCGACGACGACGTGAGCGCGCCGTACAACGTCGGCCCCGATCCGCTGTTGTATGCGTTCAAGGCCGTGTCGTTCACGGTGACGCCGGGCGACGACGGCAAGATCGCCGTCGACGTGCTGCCGCCGCTCGCGAACCTGTCGATCGACAACCAGCTGGTCGAAGGCACCGGGTCGTGCGGCGCGGCGGCCGCGGCCGCGCGTCCGACGTTGTCGGCGGGCGGCGGCGGCATCATGACCGCCTCGTTCGCCGGCGACTATCCGTTGCGCTGCGGCGCGCACACCACGAACCTCGCGATCCTCGATCACACGACGTTCTTCGCACGCGGCTTCCTCGCGCTGTGGCAGCAGGACGGCGGCACGATCGCGGGCCCCGTCAGCGAAGGCAAGGTGCCGACCACCGCACGGCCGCTCGCGGTCCATCACAGCCCCGTGCTCGGCAGCATCGTCTACGACATCAACAAGTTCAGCAACAACGTGATGGCGCGCAACCTGTTCCTGACGATCGGCGCGGTCGCCGGCAAGCCGCCCGCGACGCCCGAGCAGTCGAGTCGCGCGATTCGCGCGTTCCTGCAGAAGAGCGGGATCGCGATGCCCGACCTCGACCTCGAGAACGGCTCGGGCCTGTCGCGCGAAGAACACGTGAGCGCGCAGTCGCTCGCCGCGCTGCTGCAGGCGGCGAACGCGAGCCCCGTCGCGCAGGCGTTCATCGATTCGCTGCCGATCGCCGGCATCGACGGCACGATGAAGAACCGTCTCACCAACGCCGGCGTGCTCGGCAACGCGCACATCAAGACCGGCACGCTGCGCGACGTGCGCGCGATCGCGGGCTACGTCGCGGGCGCCGACGGGCAGAGCTACATCGTCGTCAGCTTCATCAACGACGATCGCGCCGAAGGCGCGCGTGCCGCGCACGACACGCTGCTCGAATGGATCTACGCGGGCGCGCACTGACGACGCACGCGCCGCGAAGCGGCGCACGCATGCCGCGCTGCCGGCTTGCGTCGATCGCGGGCGGCGCCACATGTCGGGGCGCCCCGCACCCCGGGCGTTCTCGCCGCGCGGTTTGAAACGGTCCCGGCCGCCGGCGCGCCGCGCAGCGCCCGCCAGCCGTGCCCATGAAACGGGGCCGCACCGCGTGGCCCCGTTCCGCATGGCTTCCGTAGAAACCCTGTCCTCAAGAAAACGCCGGGCCGCCCCCAGGTTTTCCGCCCCGCACGACGCCCCCTCGGCGGCCTGGCGCGAAGCGACCGGTTTGGGCCGCTCAGAGGGAACCCTCTACGCTGCCCCCTCGCCTAGCGCGTGCCGATTGCGTAGGCTGTTGGCCTGACCGATATCTACAACGGGCCATACGCCCGGCCTCACGGCTTGCAGGGGAAAGGAGGAGACACGTCCATGCGATTCGACGTCGAATTGCTTCTGCTCGCGCTGGCGCCCGTCTTCCTGCTCTGCATCGCGTGGGAGGCCTGGCACCTCGCCCGCACGCGCGCGCAGGATCATCTCTATGCGTGGCGCGACACGCTGTGCAATGCGGCGCTCGCGCTGATGCACCAGGCCGCCGACAAGCTCGCGTGGCTGTTCGTGATCCCCGTTTATGCGTACTGCTACGCACATTTCCGGCTGTTCACGTGGCACGACGGCTGGCTGTCGTTCGCCGTGCTGTTCGTCGGCCAGGATCTCCTCTACTACGGGTTCCATCGCGCGAGCCATCGCGTGCGCTGGCTGTGGGCCGCGCACGTCGTGCACCACTCGTCCGAGCGGATGAATTTCTCGACCGCGTTCCGGCAGAGCCTGATGTATCCCGTCGCGGGCATGTGGGCGTTCTGGCTGCCGCTCGCGTTCCTCGGCTTTCCGCCTCAGCAGATCGTCGGCGTCGTGCTGATCAACCTCGCGTTCCAGTTCTTCGTGCATACGCAGGCGATCGGCAAGCTCGGCTGGCTCGAATACGTGCTCAACACGCCGTCGATCCATCGCGCGCACCATGCACGCAACCCGCGCTACATCGACCGCAATTACGCAGGTGTGCTCGTGATCTGGGATCGCCTGTTCGGCAGCTACGTCGAGGAGTCGCCCGACGATCCGCCGCAATTCGGAATCGTCGAGCCACTCGGCTCGAACAACCCGCTCGTCGCGACGTTTCACGAGTGGGTGTCGATGGCGGCCGACGCGTTGCGCGTCCGTGGATGGCGCAACAAGCTGCGCGCGATTTTCGGCCCGCCCGAATGGGCGAGCGCTTATCATGCGCAGATCACCGAGGCCGCAAACCACGATCCGCGCACCACGCCGCTCGCGGCCGTGCGCGACCAATAAACCGCTTCAGCCAACGGCCGCCGCGCAGCCAGTACCGGAGGAGACGCGCGGCAGATGCACAATACATCAGGCCATATCTACGAGGAGATCCATCGATGCAGTCACGACAACACACTCCGTCGCGCAACCGCCAACGCCTGCTGCGCACCGCGCAAGTCGCGATCGCGGGCGCCGCGCTCGCCTTGCTCGCCGCATGCGGCGGCGGTGACGACAACAACAGCAGCAGCGCGTCGAACACGCCGCCGTCCGGCGTGAAGATGCAGATCGTGTCGTTCGGCGACAGCCTGTCGGACGCCGGCACCTACTCGCAGATCAAGCTCGGCTTCGGCGGCGGCCGCTTCACGACCAACCCCGGCCAGGTGTGGACCCAGGATGTCGCGCAGTACTACGGCGACACGCTGCAGCCCGCGAACCAGGGCGGCTTCGGCATTCCGCTGCAGGCGACGGGCGGCCTCGGCTATGCACAGGGCGGCTCGCGCGTGACGCTGCAGCCGGGCATCGGCCACGCGGACGCGAGCGTGCCGAACGCCGACTACGCGCAGGCGACCACGACGCCGATCGCCGATCAGGTCAAGCAGTACCTGACGCAGCACGGCAGCTTCAACGCCGGCCAGATCGTGCTGGTCAACGGCGGCGCGAACGACATCTTCTACCAGGCGCAGGTCGCGCAGGCGCAAGGCAACACGCCGGCCGCGCAACTCGCGGCGGCGCAGGCGATCGGCCTGGCCGCGCAGCAGCTCGGCGGGATCGTCCAGCAGATCGTCGCGGCGGGCGCGGCGCACGTGTACGTGTCGAACGTGCCGGACATCGGCGGCACGCCGCTCGCGCTGCAGGGCGGCGCGCAGACGCAGGCCGCGTTCACGCAACTGTCGGGGCTGTTCAACCAGACGCTCGCCGGCACGCTGGCTGCGCTGAAGGTCGACACGACGAAGGTCGCGTTGCTCGACACGTTCACGTGGCAGGACGGCATCGCGGCCAACTACCAGGCGAACGGCTTCAGCGTGTCGAACACCGACACCGCGTGCAACCTGAAGGCGATGGTCGCGGCCGCGACGCAGTACGGCGTCGCGAACGCGACCGCATTCGGCTCGTCGCTGTTCTGCTCGCCGCAGACCTACACGGTCCCGAACGCGGACCAGACCTACATGTTCGCCGACACGGTCCACCCGACGACGCGCCTGCACGCGCTGTTCGCACAGTTCGTGGAGAAGCAGATCGCGGCTTCGGGCGTCGGCAAATAAGCCGCCCGCCACGCGCGCAAACAATAACGCCCGACCGGTTCGCCGGTCGGGCGTTGTTTCATTCCGGAGCGGACGGCGTCGGAAAGCCGCGTCAGTCGCGCGCTTCGAACGCCGCGGCCGCACGACCGAGACGATCGTTGACCGCGATCCACTCGACGGTCTCGGGCAGCTTCTCGACGAGAATGCGGGCGACCTGCGCACGATCGAGCGCGCGCAGCATCCCGTACAGATCGCGCGCATATGCCTGCGGATCTTCCGGCGCCGCGACGAAATGCACGCCGTCGGCCTGCGCCCAGCGTCCCGCGCGCGACGCGCGCGCGACGAGCGCGACGCGTTCGCCGTCGGTCTGCGCGGCCGCGAGCAGCGGCTCGAGCGCGTCGAACGGCAGCAGCGCGAGCGGCGTGCGCGGCGCGTAATGCGCCTTCAGCGTGCCGGACGCGCGCGGCGCGGTCGCATCGCTGCCGTCGGGCAGGCGCGGCGCGCGGCCGAGCACGTCGGCGATCTGCTGCGGCGTCACGTGGCCCGGGCGCAGCAGCGCCGGAAAACCGCGCGACAGGTCGAGGATCGTCGATTCGATGCCGACTTCCGACGGACCGCCGTCGAGCACGTGCACGGTGTCGCCGAATTCTTCGCGCACATGTTGAGCGGTGGTCGGGCTCACGTGGCCGAAGCGGTTCGCGGACGGCGCGGCGACGCCGCCGTGGCCGCCGCGCCGCGCGCTGAATGCGGCCAGCAGCGCCTGCGCGACCGGATGCGACGGACAGCGCAGGCCGACCGAATCCTGGCCGCCGCTCACGGCATCCGGAATGCGCGCATGACGCTTCAGGATCAGCGTCAGCGGGCCCGGCCAGAATGCATCGATCAGCGCCTGCGCATCGGCCGGCAGGTCGTCGGCCCAGTAGCCCGGGTCGCCGCCGGGCGGCAGATGCACGATCACCGGATGGTTCGCCGGCCGCCCTTTCGCCGCATAGATGCGCGCGACGGCCTCGGGATTCGCCGCGTCGCCGCCGAGCCCGTACACGGTTTCGGTCGGGAATGCGACGAGTTGCCCCGCGTCGAGCAGCGCGGCAGCCGCGTCGATCTGCGCGGGCGTCACGGTGTTCGGGAGATCGATGGACATCGGCCGGTGCCTCAGTCGAGCGGCACGCGCAGCAGCTGCGCGCACGCGGTGGCCGCGGCAACCGCGTCGTCGCGCGTCTCGGCCGTGAAGTTCACATGACCCATCTTGCGGCCGACGCGCGCTTCTTCCTTGCCGTACAGGTGCAGGTGCGCGGCCGGCATCGCGGCGACCGTGTCCCACGGCGGCGTGACGGCCTCGGCCGCACCGTTCGGAAACCACACGTCGCCGAGGATGTTCAGCATCGCGGCGGGCGAATGCTGGCGCGGGTTGCCGAGCGGCATGCGCGTCATCGCGCGCACCTGCTGCTCGAACTGGCTCGTTGCGCACGCATCGACCGTGTAGTGGCCGGAGTTGTGCGGGCGCGGCGCCATTTCGTTCGCGACGAACGAGCCGTCTTCCAGCACGAAGAATTCGACGCACAGCACGCCGACGTAGCCGAGCGTATCGGCGATCCGCACGGCTGCCTGCTGCGCCTCCTCGACGCGCGCGGCATCGGCGGCCGGCGCCGGCACGACCGTCAGCGCGAGGATGCCATTGTGATGCACGTTCTGCGCGAGCGGGAACGCGGCCGAGCGGCCGTCCGCGCCGCGCGCGATCAGCGCGGACACTTCGTATTTCAGCGGCAGGCGCTTCTCGAGCACGCACGGCACGCCGCCGAGCGACGCATGCGCGTCGCGCGCTTCCCGCGCGGTGCTCACGCGCACCTGGCCCTTGCCGTCGTAGCCGAGGCGCGCCGTCTTCAGGATGCCCGGCAGCACCGCGTCGAGCGCGGCATCGTCGAGCGCTGCGAGTGCCGCCGCCGATTCGATCACGACGTGCGGCGCGACCGGCACGCCCGACGCCTCGATGAAACGCTTCTCCGCGATCCGGTCCTGTGCGACCGCGACGCAGCGGCCGGCCGGCGCGACGAACGTCGTGCGCGCGAGGAAATCGAGGCTCGCGGCCGGCACGTTCTCGAATTCCGTCGACACGGCATCGCACAGTTCGGCCAGTTCGGCGAGCGCGGCTTCGTCGTCGTAGGCCGCGCGCAGGTGACGGTCGGCGACCGCGCCGGCGGGGCTCGTCGGATCGGGATCGAGCACGGCGACGCGATAGCCCATCGACTGGGCGGCAAAGCAGAACATGCGGCCGAGCTGGCCGCCGCCGACCATGCCCAGCCACGCGCCGGGCAGGATCGGGGAAACGGAATCAGGAGTTGCGGTCATGTCAGTGGTCGGTCGCAGCGGGCAACGCCCGCCGCAGTGGGGAGGATCAGGCGGCCGCTGGCATCGCAGTGCGGCCGCCGGTGCGCCGTCACGCGAGCGGCGGCAGCACCATCGCGTGCGCGGCTTCGTTCTGGCGCACGCGGAACGCGGCGAGCCGGTTCGCGTAGTCGACCGAGTTGCCGGACAGGATCGACACCGCGAACAGCGCGGCATTCGCGGCGCCGGCCTCGCCGATCGCGAACGTCGCGACCGGCACGCCCTTCGGCATCTGCACGATCGAGTGCAGCGAATCGACGCCCTTCAGGTACTTGCTCGCGACCGGCACGCCGAGCACCGGCACCGTGGTTTTCGCGGCCAGCATGCCGGGCAGGTGCGCGGCACCGCCGGCGCCCGCGATGATCGCGCGCAGCCCGCGCTCGCGCGCCTTCTCCGCGTAGTCGAACATCTCGTCGGGCATCCGGTGCGCGGACACGACCTTCGCTTCGTACGGCACGCCGAATTCCTGCAGGATCGCGACCGCGTTCTTCATCACGTCCCAGTCGGAACTCGAACCCATCAGCACGCCGACGAGCGGCGCGCTGTGCGTGTGGGCAGTCTGGACTTCACTCATTTCGTGCGTTCCTTCGTTCAGGCGAGCGGCTGGCCGGTGATGCGCTCGAGCGCTTCCTGGTACTTCGCGGCCGTCTTCTCGACGACGTCGGCCGGCAATGCCGGTGCCGGCGCGGTCTTGCCCCACGGCTGCGCCTCGAGCCAGTCGCGCACGAACTGCTTGTCGAACGACGGCGGGTTGGTGCCGACCTGGTACTGGTCGGCCGGCCAGAAGCGCGACGAATCGGCCGTCAGCACTTCGTCCATCAGGTACAGCTTGCCGTGGTTGTCGAGGCCGAATTCGAACTTCGTGTCGGCGATGATGATGCCGCGCGTCGCCGCGTAGTCGGCTGCTTCCTTGTACAGGCGGATCGAGATGTCGCGGATCGTCGCGGCCAGCTCGGTGCCGATGCGGCGCTCGGTTTCCTCGAACGTGATGTTCTCGTCGTGCTCGCCGAGCTCGGCCTTCGCGGCCGGCGTGAAGATCGGCTCGGGCAGCTTCTGCGCGTTCTGCAGGCCTTCCGGCAGCTTGACGCCGCACACGGCGCCCGACGCCTGGTATTCCTTCCAGCCGCTGCCGGCCAGGTAGCCGCGCACGACCGCCTCGATCATGATCGGCTCGAGGCGCTTGACGACCACGGCGCGGCCCTTGACCTGCTCGACCTCGTCGGCCGCGACGACCGCTTCCGGCGCGTCGCCCGTCAGGTGGTTCGGCACGATGTGCGCGAGCTTGTCGAACCAGAAGTTCGCCATCTGGTTCAGCACGCGGCCCTTGTTCGGAATCGGCTCGCCCATGATCACGTCGAATGCCGACAGGCGATCGGTCGTGACGATCAGGAGCTTGTCGTTGCCGACCGCGTAGTTGTCGCGGACCTTGCCGCGACCGAGGAGCGGCAGCGAGCGGAGCGTGGATTCGTAAAGGGTAGACATCGTCTTTTCGCAGATAAGGAGCCAAACAAAAAGGGAAACGCCGTTCCCCGCGGCAGGCGGGAACGGCGGTCTTGCAATGCGTCGGCGAACCGC
Source organism: Burkholderia sp. Bp8991 (assembly GCF_003853795.1). Lineage (NCBI taxonomy): Bacteria > Pseudomonadati > Pseudomonadota > Betaproteobacteria > Burkholderiales > Burkholderiaceae > Burkholderia > Burkholderia sp. Bp8991. The sequence goes on from NZ_QTQJ01000006.1 coordinate 98,089, forward strand.
CGGGAGATCACGCCCGTCGGTTGCCGGCCGGCCCTTGTTCGGCCGGACGGAACGGCTGCCGGAGCCGGATCCGATCCGGCCCCAAGGCAGTCAGCCCCGGCCCGGCGCGAAACCGGGCGGGGCAATCGTACTACAGTCTCAGCGCACGACCTGCGCGAGCGCGCCGGACTTGTACTGTTCGGCGATCTTGTCGAGCGACACCGGCTTGATCTTCGCGGCCTGGCCTTCGCAGCCGAACGCGAGGTAGCGGTCGACGCAGACCTGCTTCGCCGCTTCGCGCGCGGGCTTCAGGTAGTCGCGCGGATCGAACTTGCCCGGGTTCTCGAACAGGTAGCGGCGGATCGCGCCGGTGATCGCGAGACGCAGGTCGGTGTCGATGTTGATCTTGCGCACGCCGTGCTTGATGCCTTCCTGGATTTCCTCGACCGGCACGCCGTAGGTTTCCTTCATGTCGCCGCCGAATTCGCGGATCTCGGCCAGCAGTTCCTGCGGCACCGACGACGAACCGTGCATCACGAGGTGCGTGTTCGGGATGCGTGCGTGGATTTCCTTGATGCGCTGGATCGACAGGATGTCGCCCGTCGGCTTCTTCGAGAACTTGTACGCGCCGTGCGAGGTACCGATCGCGATCGCGAGCGCGTCGCACTGCGTGAGCTTCACGAAGTCGGCGGCCTGCTCCGGATCGGTCAGCAGCTGCTCGCGGGTCATCGTGCCTTCCGCGCCGTGGCCGTCTTCCTTGTCGCCCTTCATCGTCTCGAGCGAGCCGAGCACGCCGAGTTCGGCTTCGACCGTCACGCCGATCGAGTGCGCCATCTCGACGACCTTGCGCGACACGTCGACGTTGTATTCGTACGAGGCGACCGTCTTGCCGTCGGCTTCGAGCGAACCGTCCATCATCACGCTGGTGAAACCGCTGCGGATCGCGGCCGTGCAGACCGCCGGCGACTGGCCGTGATCCTGGTGCATCACGACCGGGATGTGCGGATACGACTCGACCGCCGCTTCGATCAGGTGGCGCAGGAACGGCTCGCCCGCGTACTTACGCGCACCGGCCGATGCCTGCATGATCACGGGCGCGCCGACCTGGTCCGCTGCCGCCATGATCGCCTGGACCTGCTCCAGGTTGTTCACGTTGAAGGCCGGCAGGCCGTAACCGTGCTCTGCCGCGTGGTCCAGCAATTGACGCATTGATACGAGAGGCATTGTGGAACTCCTTGGAATGAAAACCGGTGCGCCCTGACGCCGGCGCGGCGCTCGCTCCCCGTCGAATCCGGGGCGGCACGGCGCGGCTGAGCGTCGAATAGCCGCATTTTATCGCGAAGCGCCTCCGATTCCGACCGCCCGGTGGCGCGTACTCGCATTTTGTTACCTTCGCACGGCACAATGCGGCCAAAAAACAGAAAAAAAGCCGCGCGGGGCATCGAACCCCACGCGGCTTTCGTCGAATAAACGGTGCCCGATCAGTTCGGGCGGCCGTCGGACCGGTCGACGGACCGGCCCGGTGCACGCCGGCGCTCAATAATGTTCGCCGACCCGCACGATCTTCAGCGTGTTGGTGCCGCCCGCCTGCCCCATCGGCTCGCCGACGGTCAGCACGACCATGTCGCCGTGCTGGACGTAGCCCTGCTTGACGACGATCTCGAGCGCCGCCTGCAGCGCCGAGTCGCGGTCGCTGTTGAAGTCGACGTGCAGCGGCGTCACGTTGCGGTACAGCGCCATCGTGCGCTCGCTGCCGACGCGCGGCGTCAGCGCGAAGATCGGCACGTGCGTGTAGTGACGCGACATCCACAGCGCGGTCGCGCCCGATTCGGTCAGCGCGACGATCGCCTTCGCACCCAGGTGATAGGCGGTAAACAACGCGCCCATCGCGATCGACTGGTCGATTCGCGTGAACGTGCGGTCGAGGAAATCCTTGTCGAGTTCGACGTGTTCCGACTTTTCCGCCTCGACGCACACGGCCGCCATCGTCTCGATCGTGACGACCGGGTACTTGCCGGCGGCCGTCTCGGCCGACAGCATCACCGCGTCGGTACCGTCGAGCACCGCGTTCGCGACGTCCGACACTTCCGCGCGGGTCGGCACGGGCGCGTGGATCATCGATTCCATCATCTGCGTCGCGGTGATCACGAGCTTGTTCGACTCGCGCGCCATCCGGATCATGCGCTTCTGCAGCGCCGGCACGGCCGCGTTGCCGACCTCCACCGCGAGGTCACCGCGCGCGACCATGATGCCGTCGGACGCGTCGAGGATGCTCTGCAGCGCCGGAATCGCCTCCGCGCGCTCGATCTTCGCGATCATCTTCGGCTTGATGCCGTACGGCGCGCCCGCGATGTTCGCGAGCTGGCGCGCCATTTCCATGTCGGTCGCGTTCTTCGGGAACGACACCGCGACGAGATCCGCGCCGAGCGACATCGCCGTGCGGATGTCTTCCATGTCCTTCGCGGTCAGCGCGGGCGCCGACAGGCCGCCGCCCTGGCGGTTGATCCCCTTGTTGTTCGACAGCTCGCCGCCCACCTTGACGATCGTGTGAATCTCGTCGCCGAGCACGCGCTCGACGGTCAGCACGATCAGGCCGTCGTTCAGCAGCAGCAGGTCGCCCGGCTTCAGGTCGCGCGGCAGTTCCTTGTAGTCGAGGCCGACCCGCTCGTCGTTGCCGAGCTCGCAGCCCGCGTCGAGGATGAAGGCCTGGCCCGGCACGAGCGTCGTCTTGCCGTTCTCGAACTTGCCGACGCGGATCTTCGGGCCCTGGAGGTCGGCCATGATCGCGATCTCGCGGCCGACCCTGCGGGCGGCCTCGCGCACCATCTCGGCGCGCTGGCGGTGATCGTCGGCCGTGCCGTGCGAAAAATTGAGCCGCACGACGTCGAGGCCCGCCTGCATCATCTGCAGCAGAATCTCCGGCGAACTGGAAGCCGGGCCGATCGTGGCGACTATCTTGGTGGCGCGCTGCATGAAACTCCTCATCTGGATCAAGGTGGATGCGCTGGGTGAAACGCTGCGAGAGCCGGAATCGGCGAGCCCAGCGGCGGCCGTTCCGGGGGGCGTGCCGGTGCTTGCGCCCGGCATCGCTTTGTTCTGAATCTCGTGGTGCTGCATGGCCGCGTCGCCGGCGGCCGCCGGTGCGCGCGGGGTGGAGTTCGCCCGCGCGGGCGCGCGTTTGCGCTTGCCCGCGCCGGCCGGCTGCTCCGCTTTCGCGGAGCGCACGGCCTTCGTCACCCCTGCGCGCGCCACCACGCTCAGGCCGCCCGCGTTTCGAGCACTTCCACGGCCGGCAGCTTCTTCCCCTCGAGGAACTCGAGGAAGGCGCCGCCGCCCGTCGAGATGTAGCTGACCTGGTCGTGGATGCCGTACTTCGCGATGGCCGCGAGCGTGTCGCCGCCGCCCGCGATCGAGAACGCGGACGATTTGGCGATCGCTTCGGCGAGCGTCTTGGTGCCGTTGCCGAACTGGTCGAACTCGAACACGCCGACCGGGCCATTCCACACGATCGTGCCGGCCTTCTCGAGCTGGCTGGCGAGCGCGCGGGCCGTATCCGGGCCGATGTCGAGGATCATGTCGTCCGCTTCGATGTCGGCGACCTGCTTCACCGTGGCTGCTGCCGTCGGCGAGAATTCCTTGGCGGTGACGACGTCGCTCGGGATCGGCACCGACGCGCCGCGCTCGCGCGCCTCGTCGATGATCGCCTTCGCCTCGGCGACGAGATCGGCTTCCGCGAGCGACTTGCCGATCGACAGGCCGGCCGCGAGCATGAACGTGTTCGCGATGCCGCCGCCGACGATCAGCTGGTCGACCTTGCCGGCCAGCGACTTGAGAATGGTCAGCTTGGTCGACACCTTGGAACCGGCGACGATCGCGACCAGCGGACGCGCCGGATTGCCGAGCGCCTTGCCGAGCGCGTCGAGTTCGGCGGCCAGCAGCGGGCCCGCGCACGCGACGGGCGCGTACTTCGCGATCCCGTGGGTGGTCGCTTCCGCGCGGTGCGCGGTGCCGAACGCGTCGTTCACGTACACGTCGCAGAGCTTCGCCATCTTCTGGGCGAGCTCGTCCGAATTCTTCTTCTCGCCCTTGTTCACGCGGCAGTTCTCGAGCAGCACGACCTGGCCCGGCGCGACGGTCACGCCGTTCTCGACCCAGTTCGAGACGAGCGGCACGTCGCGGCCGAGCAGTTCGGCGAGTCGCTTCGCGACCGGCGCGAGCGAGTCTTCCGGCTTGAATTCGCCTTCGGTCGGACGACCGAGGTGCGACGTGACCATCACGGCCGCGCCGGCGTCGAGCGCGGCCTGGATGGCCGGCACGGACGCGCGCACGCGCGTGTCTTCGGTGATGTTGCCTTGATCGTCCTGCGGGACGTTCAGGTCGGCGCGGATGAACACCCGCTTGCCGGCGAGCTGGCCGGCGGCGATCAGGTCGGTAAGACGCTTGACTTGGCTCATGTTGAACAGATTGAAGTAGTGGATGGGGAAAGGGGGTTCACGCTGGACGTGCGCGGGCTGCCGCGAAAGGGCGCCGGATGCGGCCGTGGCTGGCGGTTCGCATGACGCGCACGGGTAAAAAATCTCGAACGGGCATTCTAGCCGATCCATCCGGCAGACTGACCCGTGCGGCGGCGAATTCCGCCTATTTGGGATCGCGCGTGGCCATCGACACATTGCCGCAACGCAGCAATGCGCGCGCGCCAGCGGCCGGCCCCGGCCGGCCGGCGCGGCGATTCGTCAGAAGATCAGGCGCAGCACGGTGAAGACGAGCATCCCGATGACGATCGTACCGAGCATGCTGCGCCGCCACAAGAACCAGCCGAGGCCGGCGAGCGCCGCGTAGAACGGGTGATTGGACAGCGCGAACGACAGCCCGGCCGGCGTTTCGAGCACGTCGGGCAGCACGACCGCGACGAGCGCGGCGGCCGGCGCGTAGCGCAGCGCGCGCTGGGCGCGCTCGGGCAGCACGGTGCGTTCGCCGCCGAGCAGGAACAGCGCGCGCGTGACGGCCGTGACGACCGTCATCCCGACGATGACGATCCAGATCTCGGTCGCGCTCATTCGATCTCCTTCTCGTGCACGGTTTCGGTACGGATGCGCCGCCAGTCGGCCCGTTCGACGAAGAAATCGGCCATGCTGCCCGCCGCGAGCGCGGCCAGCACCGCGATCGGCAGCGCGAGCCGGTACGGCAGGTCGAACGCGACGAGCGACACGATGCCGGCGACCGCGACGGCCGCGAGCGTCGAGCGGTTCGCGACCGCCGACACCATGATCGGGATCAGCGCGAGCGTGCCGGCCAGCTCCAGCCCCCAGCTCGCGGGAACGAAGCTCGCGAGCAGGATGCCGGCGAGCGACGACGCCTGCCACGACGCCCAGCTCGCGAGCGCCATCCCCCAGAAATACGCCTCCTTGCCCGGCACGTGGCCGTTCGCGAAGCCCTGTTTCTGGAACAGCAGGTAGATCACGTCGCCGTTGAAATAGCCGATCGCGAGGCGCCGCCACAGCGGCAGGTAGGAAAAATGGGGAGCAAGCCCGGCGCTGAAGATCACGAAGCGCAGGTTGACCATCGTGGCCGTGAGCAGGATCGTCCAGATCGGCAGCTTCGCGACGAGGAGCGGCAGCACCGCGAGCTGCGACGAGCCCGCGTAGACGAAGATCGACATCGCGCTCGCCTGCCCGAGCGTCATCACCGACTTGCTCATCGCGACGCCGGTGACGAGCCCCCAGGACAGGATCGCCATCAGGGTCGGGGAATAGTCGCGCGCGCCCTGGATCAGCGCGAAGCGGTCGGTGGCGGACAATCGAGCGAGCATGGGAAAGCGGGCCGCAGCGGGCGGTTCGTCCGGGCTCCGGCGTCTCCCGCCGGCACGGCCCGTCGTCATTGGAATCGGTGCCGGACGATTATAGCCCCGGCCCTCGGCCGACCGACCGGCTCGACGCCAAATGACGCTAAAATATGCGTCTTTCCGGCTCAACGCTGCACACAACCCGCAGCACCTCACCGCTTCCAGGAGAATCCTATGTCAATGGCCGACCGCGACGGCAAGATCTGGATGGACGGCAAGCTGATCGACTGGCGCGACGCCAAGATCCACGTCCTGACCCATACGCTGCACTACGGCATGGGCGTCTTCGAGGGCGTGCGTGCGTACAAGACGGCCGACGGCAGCACCGCGATCTTCCGTCTGCGCGAGCACACCAAACGTCTGCTGAATTCGGCGAAGATCTTCCAGATGGACGTGCCGTTCGACCGGGAAACGCTCGAAGCCGCGCAGCTCGAAGTCGTGCGCGAGAACAAGCTCGAGTCGTGCTACCTGCGCCCGATCATCTGGGTCGGCTCGGAAAAGCTCGGCGTGTCGGCGAAGGGCAACACGATCCACGTCGCGATCGCCGCATGGCCGTGGGGCGCGTACCTCGGCGAGGAAGGCCTCGCGAAGGGCATCCGCGTGAAGACGTCGTCGTTCACGCGCCACCACGTGAACGTGTCGATGGTGCGCGCGAAGGCGTCGGGCTGGTACGTGAACTCGATCCTCGCGAACCAGGAAGCGACCGCCGACGGCTACGACGAAGCGCTGCTGCTCGACGTCGACGGCTACGTGTCGGAAGGCTCCGGCGAGAACTTCTTCCTGGTGAACAACGGCAAGCTGTACACGCCCGACCTGTCGTCGTGCCTCGACGGCATCACGCGCGACACGGTCATCACGCTCGCGAAGGACGCCGGCATCGAGGTGATCGAGAAGCGCATCACGCGCGACGAGGTCTACACGGCCGACGAGGCGTTCTTCACGGGCACGGCCGCCGAAGTCACGCCGATCCGCGAACTCGACAACCGCACGATCGGCAGCGGCGCGCGCGGCCCGGTCACGGAAAAGCTCCAGTCGGCGTTTTTCGATATCGTGTCGGGCAAGAACGCGAAGTACGCGCACTGGCTGACGAAGGTCTGAGTGCGCTGCGCCACCGACCGCCCCACAAAAGAGTGATAAGAGAAAGTCTCATGAGCGAAATCAAGGAAATGCCGCTGGTCGAGCTGACGGCCAAGGATCTCCCCGCCTACTGCCCGAACCCGGCCATGGCGCGCTGGAGCGCGCACCCGCGCGTGTTCATCGACGTCTCGCACGGCGAGGCGCGCTGCCCGTACTGCGGCACGCGCTACAAGCTGCGCGACGGCGAGGTGGTCAAGGGCCACTGAGCCCCGGCCGGCCGGGCCCGCGGGCCCGCCGCACGCAAGGCGGCGCAGCCGGAATCCCGGCGCGCCGCCCTTTTCCTGTTCTGACAACCCGAACGCGGTGCCTGTGCGCCGTGCTTCATTACGACATCGGAAGTCGACCTGATGCGTCGAGCGCTGGTTATCGCACCGAACTGGATCGGTGACGCATTGATGGCGCAGCCGCTTTTTGCGCTGCTGAAGAAGCTCCATCCCCGCATCGCGATCGATGCCGTCGCGCCCACCTGGGTCGCGCCCGTGCTCGAGCGGATGCCCGAGATCCACGATGTCTACGCGACCGACCTCGCGCACGGCAAGCTGCAGCTGCTGCGCCGCTGGCAGCTCGCGAGCGACCTGCGCGACGTCGGCTACGACGCGGCGTACGTGCTGCCGAATTCGCTGAAGTCCGCGGTGATCCCGTGGCTCGCGAACATCCCGCTGCGGATCGGCTACACGGGCGAGCATCGCTACGGCCTGCTGAACGTGCGGCACGCGAACCCGGACAAATCGGCCGAGCGAGCGCCGATGACGACCCACTACGCGGCGCTCGCGTATGCGCCGGGCGCGAAGCTGCCCGAGTCGATGAAGACGCTGCCCGCGCCGCGCCTCGACGCCGACCTGAACGAGACGGCGCGCGTGTCCGCGCGTTTCAATCTCGATACGCGCAAGCCGCTCGTCGTGTTCTGCCCGGGCGCGGAATACGGCCCGGCCAAGCGCTGGCCGCCCGAACATTTCGCGACGCTCGCGACGATCGTCCACCAGTCGTTCCCGTACACGCAGATCGTCGCACTCGGCTCGCAGAAGGACGCCGCCGCCGCGCAGGCGATCGCCGACCACGCGCCGAACGTGCGCAACCTGTGCGGGCAGACGTCGCTGTCCGAGGCATGTGCGCTGATCGCGCGCGCGAACGCGGTCGTGACCAACGATTCGGGGCTGATGCACGTCGCGGCCGCGTTGCGCCGGCCGCTCGTCGCGCTGTACGGATCGACCGATCCGCGCCACACTCCTCCGCTGTCTGACCTGGCGAAGGTACAATGGCTGCATCTCGAATGCAGTCCCTGCTTCGAACGCGAGTGCCCGCTCGGCCATCTGAAGTGCCTGCGCGAACTCGGTCCCGAGCAGGTATTCGGCGATTTGCGCGGCATGCTCGTCGGGCAGCGCTGACCCTGGCCGGCAGCGTCGCACGACGCGCCGGGCAATCCGATTCACCGGTGTACGGCGGCTCCATCCGGGCCGCCGTGCTGAATACGGCGCGCGACGCGCGCGAGAGATAACCCCGATGCCACGTTTTGCCCGCCTTTTCGAAGCCGCTGCCGATACGCTGAACGCCTACTACCAGGCCGTCGCCGATGCCAATCTCGACGCGCTGCTGGGGTTGTGGATCGACGAGGACTTCGCCAGCTGCGTCTGGGCCGACGGCGAGCATCTGCACGGCCTCGACCAGATCCGCAGCGGGCTGGCCAACCGGCTCGCGACGCGCCCCGTGACGATCGAACCGCTCGACATCCGCGTATACGACAGCCTCGGCACCGTCGTCTACACGATCGCCGAAGCGCATCAGCAGGCCGACCTGACGGCCGAACCCGACATGGTTTTCGCCACGTACGTGATGATTCACGAACGCGGCGAGTGGCGCATCGCGCATATTCACGCGAGCCCGATTCCCGAACAAGCGGCCGGACAATTCGCCGCGAAGATCCGTCACGGGCAGGGTCCGCTGCACTGACGAAGAACGAAGCAACGCATTAGCGGGGCGATCATGAGTACGGCTTCTCCGCCCACCTCGCCGCTGACAGGGGCCCCGGCCCCCGACGACGATTCACTGCGCTATCGCGCACCGCGCTGGCTGCCGAACAGCCATGCCCAAACCATCGTGCCCGCGCTGTTCGCACGGCGTCCGGCGGTCGCGTACCGACGCGAGCGATGGGAAACCCCCGACCACGACTTCATCGATCTCGACTGGGTCGCGCATCTCGACAGTGCCGCGCCGCCGCCCGACGCGCCGCTGTTCGTGCTGTTCCACGGCCTCGAAGGCAGTTCCGGCTCGCACTACGCGCTGGCAATGATGGCCGCCGCGCGCGCGAAGGGCTGGCACGCCGTCGTCCCGCACTTTCGCAGCTGCAGCGGCGAACTCAACCGGCAGCCGCGCTTCTACCATCTCGCCGACAGCGCCGAGGTCGACTGGATCCTGCGCCGGCTCGCCGCGCGGCATCGCGGGCCGATCGTCGCGGCCGGCGTGTCGCTCGGCGGCAACGTGCTGCTGCGCTGGCTCGGCGAGCACCGCAGCGACACGTCGATCGTGCACGCGGCCGCCGCGATCTCGACGCCGATCGACGTGCACGCGGGCGGCCGCGCGCTGTCGCAGGGCTTCGCGATGGTCTATACGCGCAGCTTCCTGAAGACGCTGAAACGCAAGGCGCTCGCGAAGCTCGACCAGTATCCGGGGCTGTTCGACCGCGACGCGATGCTGCGGGCCGTGACGATGCGCGACTTCGACGAAGTCGTGACCGCACCGCTGCACGGCTTCGCCGACGCCGACGACTACTGGACCCAGGCCACGACGCGCCCGCTGCTGCCCGCGATCGACGTGCCCACCTTGATCCTCAACGCCCGCAACGATCCGTTCCTGCCCGAATCCGCGCTGCCGAGTGCCGCCGACGTGTCGCCGGCCGTCGAGCTCGACCAGCCGGCGGACGGCGGCCATGCGGGATTCATGACCGGGCCGTTCCCCGGCCGCCTCGACTGGCTGTCGGCGCGGGTGTTCGGCTATTGCTCGAAATTCGTCGACCATGGATGACATCGTCAGGCAGGCCCTCGCCAAGTGGCCGAACGTGCCGCACTGCACCGGCTGGCTGCTGCTCGACCGGCGCGGCGAATGGCGGCTGCGCGACGACGCCGCGCAGGCCGCCGGCGAGCTCGGCTCGCCGGTCCGGCATGCGGCGCTGAACGCGTTCATCGGGCGCAACTACGAATGCGATGCGCACGGCCAGTGGTTCTTCCAGAACGGGCCGCAACGCGTGTACGTCGAGCTCGCCTATACGCCGTGGGTCGTGCGCCTGGCCGAGCGCGACGGGCAGCTCACGCTGGCCGACCAGACCGGCGCGCCGTTCGAGCCGGACGCCGCGTGGCTCGACGATGCGGGCGGCGTGCTGTTGCGCGCGCCCGGCACGCCGCCGCGCATCGCGGCGTTGCACGACCACGACCTCGGCCTGTTCGCCGATCACGCGGACTTCGACGCGACGCCGCCCGTGCTGCGCTGGCGCGACGGGCGCACGCTGCCGCTCGGCAGTCTCGCCCGTGCCGACGTGCCGGCGACGTTCGGCTTCGTCGCGAGTCCCGCGCAGCGGGCGCACGATACGTCGGGCGCGCCGAACGGCGGCAGCACCGGAAGCTGAAGCGCAAGCGCCCTGCCCGTCTGACGGCCGTCATCCGCGGCCGTTCTTCTCGTCCTCGCGCTCTTCCTTGTAGCGCGCCTCGAATTCCAGCAGCCGCGCGCCGATGATCGACTGGTCGTAGAACGACACGTCCTTCGCGTCGCGCGCCTCCTTCAGCTGGCGAATCGCCGACGGCCACGCGCCGTCGAGCGCCAGCTTCTCCGCGAGCGCGCGGCGCCGCGCGAGCACGTCGCCACGGCCGTCGCTCGCCTTCGCGAGGTAATCCCACCAGTCCGGCTGCTCGGGGTCCGCCTGCGCCTGGGTGCGCGCGAGCGCCTGTGCGTCGGCGAAGCGGCGTGCGGCGATCAGCGCCTGCAGGTGCGCGACGATCGCCGCATGCGACGCCGGCCAGCGCCGCTGCGCGAGCGCCGCGAGCCGCACCGCGTCGTCGGTCCGTCCCGCGCGGCGGGCGATGTCGGCCGCAAGCACGTCGAGGCTCGGCGAACTCGTCGCCGGATCGTCCGCGCGCCGCTCGCGCGCGTCGAACGCGGCGCGCGCCGACGCGAGCGCCTTGTCGGCCGCATCGTACTGGCCGAGCAGCGTGTTCGCGAGCGCGATCCCGTACGCGTTCGCCGCGACGTTCGGTGCCGTCCGATCGTCGAGCTCGAGCTGCATCCGGCGCACCTCGGCCGCGATGTCGTTCGGCGCGCGGTTCTGCAGAATGCGCAACCGCGCGCGCACGAAGCCATATTCGGCCGACTGGTGCGGCTGCCGATACGGCGCGCGGCGTGCGCGATCCTCCATGTCGGCGATCCGCTCGCCCGTCAGCGGGTGCGTGCGCGCATAGGCCGGCACGCCCGCGTCGCCCATCGACGTGCGCTCGAGCCGTTCGAAGAAGCCCGGCATCCCGTACGGGTCGTAGCCGGCACCGGCGAGCAGCTGGAACCCGACGCGGTCGGCTTCGCGCTCGGCCGACCGCGAGAAGCGCAGCTGGTTGTCGACCGCATAGGCCTGCCCGCCCATCGCGATCGCGCTGCCGAGATCGCCGCTGCGCGCGAGCACGCCTGCCAGCACGCCGAGCAGCATCGTCGCGAGCGCCGTGTAGCCGGTCTTCTCGTTCGCGCCGATCATCCGCGCGATGTGCCGCTGCAGCACGTGGCCCATCTCGTGGCCGACCACCGATGCGAGTTCGGATTCCGTCTGCGTCGTGACGACCAGCCCGCTGTTGATGCCGATGAAGCCGCCCGGCATCGAGAACGCGTTGATCTGCGGATCGCGCACCGGGAACAGTTCGAAGTCCGGCATGTAGCCGCCGATGTAGCGCGCCGCCGCAGCCGCCGCGAGCCGCTTCGCGATCGCGTTCAGGTAATCGCGTGCGAGCCAGTCGTCGAGATAGTCCGGATCGCGTCGCACCTCGCGCATCACGCGCTCGCCGAGACGGCGTTCGGCCTGCGGCGTGAGCGAACCGCCGGAGCCGTCGCCGAGGTCGGGCAGCTCCAGCGTGCGCAGCGGCGCGCGCAGGCTCGCGCCGGGCGCGGACGCGCCGTCGGCGCCGGCAAACCGGCTTTCCGCGCCGCCGTAGGTGCCGAACACGCCGGTCGCGATGCCCGACGGCACCGTGGAGATCGACGGCGAGGCGCCGGTCGCCGGCTCGAGCGGCAGCGCGGAGGTGCGCTGTGCATGGCCGCTCGGCGGCAGCACGAGCGCCGCCGACAGCAACACGGCAAGCAACTGTTTGACACGCATGGCAGGATGAAAGCGACGCCGCACCGCGCGCCGGGCGCGCATTGCGGCGTGTGGTCTGAATATTCGGGTCATTGTACCGGCGACATCGCAACTGTCCCGTGCGGCAAGTGCGCCATCTGCGCGCCCGGCGCCGCGAAGGCCACTGCTATGATAGGCGCCCGTTGAAACGTTGGATCGGATCGGGGTGCAGAGAGGGATTCGGCGCCCCAACCGGTCACGAAGCAGGATCGGGTGACGTGCTCGCGCGCGCGCACGCCGTTCCACTGGAGCAAGACATGTCAGGACTGACCCATTTCGACGCTGCCGGCCACGCCCACATGGTCGACGTCGGCGGCAAGCAGGAAACGCAACGCATCGCGATCGCGCGCGGCACGATCCGGATGCTGCCGGCGACCTTCGCGCTGATCCGCGACGGCAAGGCGAAGAAAGGCGACGTGCTCGGCGTCGCGCGGATCGCCGCGATCCAGGGCGCGAAGCGCACCGCCGACCTCATTCCGCTGTGTCACCCGCTCGCGCTGACGCGCGTGGCCGTCGACTTCGAACTCGACGATGCGCTGCCGGGCGTGCACTGCGTCGCGCAGGTCGAGACGTTCGGGCGGACCGGCGTCGAGATGGAAGCGCTGACGGCCGTGCAGGTCGGGTTGCTCACCGTGTACGACATGTGCAAGGCGGTGGATCGCGGGATGGTGATCACCGAGGTGAGCGTCAGGGAGAAGCGCGGCGGGAAGTCGGGGGACTGGAAGGCGGAGGATGTCGCGGGCTGAGCGGCCCGGGCCTGGTCGATCCGGCCTGAACCACCCACGCCCGACCATTGCCCGACCGGATGACGTGCACGCCCTGCCCCGTCAGGCCGACGCGCCGACCGCATTTGAAATGTCGTTGAAAGGCAAATTCGAGATAGCTGGCGTTTATCTCATACAATTGGCGGATTCCGCACGGGAGAGCGTGCGACCCAGCACAAAAAAAGCGAGCACGGGTGATGAATTCGCAAGCATTGAGAAACGCACGGCTGGCCGGGCCGATCCAGGACGAACGACTCGTCCAGCTAGAGACGCCGCTCGGCCCTGACGTCCTGCTGCCCCATCGCGTCAAGGGACGCTCCCGGCTCGGGCGTCATTTCGAGTTCACCGTCGACGCCGTGTCGGTGTCCGACGACATCGAACTCAAGAAGCTGATCGCGCAGCCCGTCACGCTGCGGATCCAGCAGGCCGACAAGTCGTACGCTCCGCACCACGGGTATGTGCATGCTGCCCGCCGGCTCGGGTCGGACAGCGGCCTCACGCACTACCAGATCGTCTTCGCGTCGTTCCTGCACTTCCTGAAGTTCCGCCGCGACCAGCGCATCTGGCAGGACAAACCCGCCGACGAGATCATCGCCGACGTCCTGAACCAGCACCCGCAAGCCAGGGGCTGCTTCGACTTCAGGCTCTACCAGCCGCTGCCGTCCCGCTCGTTCTGCATGCAATACGAGGACGACTGGAACTTCGTGCACCGCCTGCTGGAATCGGAAGGCCTGTACGGTTTCTGGGAGCAGGCGCAAGACGGCAAGTCGCACACGCTCGTCGTCGTCGACCGGATCGACGCGCTGCCCGCGCTGTCGCCGCCGACCGTGCGCTTTCATCACGCCGGCGCACGCGACGAGGCCGACACGCTCGTCCAGTTCTCCGGCACGCGCACGCTGCGCAGCGTCGAGCGTACGACGCGCACGTTCGACTACAAGCAGCCGCCCACCGCGTCGAATCCGAAGGCGACTCATCTGCCGACGATCGCGAACCAGGGCGACCTGCCGCAGCAGCTCGAAGTCTACGAATACACCGGCGCCTACACGTACCCCGAACAGTCTCGCGGCGACCATCTGTCGAAGCTCTGGATGGAGCAGCAGGAGTCGCTTGCGAAGCGTTTTCACGGCATCGGCGGCGTCCGGCGCATGGATGCGGGACGCACGTTCGAGCTCGCCGATCACCCCGAACACGACAAGGACGACGCGGGCCAGCGCCGCTTCGCGGTGATCGAGACGGCCTGGCTGATCGCCAACAACCTGCCCGTCGCCGACCGACAGGCCGGGTTCCCGCACAGCCTGCAGGCCGACATCGGCGAGCTCGTGCGGGCCGGCGGTGCGGACCTGTCGTACGTCCGGCATCCGGACGGCAGCGAGGGTATTTTCCAGGTCAGCATCGAGGCGCAGCGCACGACGGTGCCGTTCCGCAGCCCATTCGAGCACGCGAAACCGCCGATGCATCTGCAATCCGCGATCGTCGTCGCACCGCAGGGCGAAGAAGTCCACACCGACGCGCTCAACCGGGTCAAGGTCCGATTCCATTGGGATCGCCTGAACGACGGCGACGAGAAGGCGTCGTGCTGGCTGCGTGCCACGGCATCGGATTCCGGAAACGGCTATGGCGCCGTTCATCCGCATCGCAGCGGCGAGGAAGTGCTGGTCGACTTCCTCGGCGGCGACTGCGATCGTCCGATCATCGTCGGCAAGGTCTACAACGGTGCGACGAGCCCGCAATGGCACAGCAACGGCATCCTGTCCGGTTACCGGTCGAAGGAATATGCGGGTGCCGGCTACAACCAGCTGGTGCTCGACGACGCGACGTCGCAGAACCGCGTACACCTGTACAGCAGCCAGGCCAACACGCACCTGCACCTGGGCTACCTGATCGACCACACGGGCAACGATCGCGGCGGCTATCTCGGCAGCGGCTTCGACCTGCGCTCGGATGCATACGGCGCGGTGCGCGCGAACCGCGGGCTGTACGTCACGACGCACCCGAAGCAGCCGGCAAGCCAGCCGCTCGACGTGAAGGAAACGCAACAGCAGCTCGTCCGCGCGGAAGGCCTGATGGAAACGATGTCGGAGGTCAGCGCGCAGCATCAGGGGGAGTCGCTCGACCCCGGCCACACGGCGCTGAAGCAGTTCAGCGATGCGACGCAGAACAGCGTGAGCGGCAGCACCGCGGGCGGCAGGACCGCCGGCGGCGGCACCGGCACGGCCAACGCGTTCAAGGAGCCCGTGATGCTGTTCGGCAGCCCGGCCGGCATCGCGCTGTCGACGCAGCAGTCCGTGCAGTTCGCCGCGGACCGGCACGTCAACCTCGTCAGCGGACAAAGCACGCACGTCGCGGCCGGCAAGTCGCTGATCGCGAGCGTCCTCGACCGGATCAGCCTGTTCGCGCAGAACGCAGGCATGAAGCTGTTCGCCGGCAAGGGCAAGGTGGAAATCCAGGCGCAGGCGGACAACATCGAACTGACCGCGCAGAAGGCGCTGAAACTGGTGGCGGCCACGCAGTCGATCGAAGGCGCGGCAGCGAAAGAAATCCTGCTGACTTCCGGCGGCGCCTACATCCGCATCGCGGACGGCAACATCGAGGTGCACGCGCCCGGCAAGATCGACATCAAGGGTGCGCAGCACCTGTTCAACGGCCCCACGCACCTGTCGCAAACCATGCCGACGCTGCCGAACTCGAGCGGCAACTACGACCAGGCGTTCATCGCGCACTGGGCCGGCACCGACATTCCGGTCGCGAATACGCGATACCAGATGTTCTCGAACGGCACGCTGATCTCGGAAGGCGTCACCAACGCGGCAGGCGAGACCGGGCTCACGCAGAGCCACGTGCCGCACGACGTCGTCGTCAAGTTCTTGGGGAAATCGAATGGCTGACGTGCAACAGAAGGACAACGTGCTGGGTACCGGCGCGGGGATGCTGACGCCGACGGGGTACAAGGATCGGCCGAAGGTGGCGATCAATATCTGCGACAAGCATGTGACGCCGGCGGCGGATTCCATCGTTGGTACTTGCCCGTTCTACTACCTGCCGCTTCACGGCGAATACTGGGAAACGGTAGAGAAGGTCAGCGTGTCGAGCGCATGGGAGACCGTGAAGAAATTCGCAACGTCATGGGATCCGTGGAAAGACAAGAAAGTCGTCCATGAACTGCTGCATCGGCGAGAGGAACTGATCAAACCGAAAAGCACCGATTCGGACTGGTCCCGCCACGGTAATTTCATGATGCGCCATATCGGGTGCGGGCATAAGCCGCCCGATTACTATGTGAGTTACGGCTACTACTATTGCTCGGATTACGGCGCCAATCTCTATCCCGCCCTCACGATAAAAGGAAAGAAATGGCTGGATAACGCGCGCTGGTGGCTTCAGAAATACATCGAGATCGGGCTGTATCAGAACATGCAGGGAAACCAGATCGCATTCAATAGCGCGAAACCGGGAAACGGCAAGCTCTCGATGCAGGTGAAGCGATACGAACTGGAACTGGACAAGGGCGGAGATACGTTCAAGACCTTCGCCTTTGTCACTCACCCATTGGCGTATCTGGACGGAGGGCTGGCCGGCCTGCCGGTCTCGGATCTCATCAAGATCGGCAGGCGGCCGAACATCGAGGAATGGGCCGACGGGCGCACGCGCAAACAGGCAATCGACGCGGGCATTCCCGTCGCCAAGGCAAAGGCGCGCGAATGGAGCAAGGACGCGGTCGACAAAGCCCGCGAGTGGGGCTCGGACGCCACCGACAAGGCGCGCGAGTGGGGTTCGGACGCCGCCGACAAGGCACGCGAGTGGGGTTCGGATGCGGCCGACGAAGTTAATCGCGCGCTCGAACGTTTGCTGAAAAAGTGACATGCGAAAACACAAGCGCTGGAAATGGATCGCCGGTGGCCTCGTTGCCCTGGCCATTGCAACATACGGGTACGTAAATATGACGACGGGCTGGGAGACGATTTCGACAAGCTTCATGCGGGACGACGCGCCGTATGGCGGCGGCAACTTCCGCATCAAGGGCAACGACGTGATGAGCGTCAAGCTCGCCAATCCCGAAGTGACGTTCAAGCCGCAGGCCGAATCGAACGAGCCGCAGCGGCCCGAGCCGACCGAAGCATGGATGAACGACACCGGCGAGTTGCTGAACCGCATGACGATCAGCTTCTTCCGCGGCACGATCGACGGCGGGATGAAGCGCCATTTCCAGCAGGTTGGCCAGGAGGCCGCCTGGTGGTACTCGCCGGACTGGACCGTTCAGTTCATCAGCACGTCATGGATGAACTACAAGGCTCCCGAGGCGCACGGCGGCGACGCGCCGCAAACCACCAGGCTGTGGAAATCGAGCAATGGCGGCCAGACATGGTCGCAACTTCAATGGCCCGAAAACCGGAACATCGGCCGCCTGCTCTTTCTCGATCCGCAGCGTGGCTACGCGGCCGGCTGGGGCCCCCGCATATGGCGGACCGCGGACGGCGGAAACACGTGGCAGGCGATCGACGTGCCGGCCGATGCCCACAGCGGCAGCGACACGCGCCAGGATTTCAATGCAATCAGCCTCGGCCCGGACGGGGTTCTGCGGATCGCCTACTACGTCGCACAGACTGCCGAAGCGCCGGGTCACAGCGTGGTCGATCGGCTCGACTGGGGGCAGCACGCATTCGTGACGGATACCGTGCTGCCAGGCCAGGTCGTCACTGCGCTCGACACCACGCCACCCACGCCGGGATCAGGGTCACGTTATTCGTTGTACACGCTGTCGCATCTCGACAAGCCGCAAAACGGCGAGGGTCCCGACAACGGCCGCCGGACGGGCGCCATTTCCACGTGGACGAACGACCATCCCGAGGCCGTGCAGCAACTGCGCACGTTCGACGAGAAGCTCACGCTCGACAGCATGAGCATCGGTCGCAACGGCCTCCTGCTCGTCTATGCGACCGATCCGAACTCCGGAAGCGGCGGCACCGGCGGCGGCGCACCGGTCGACCTGACGTTCAGCAGCACCGACGCCGGCAAATCGTGGAATAAAACGACCGACAAGACCGCACAGGGCGGCTACTTCGACGCGCAGACCAACACGCTGTACTGGCTGCATGCCTATACGCTGAAGAAACGGACCTTCTGAAGCGCGCACCGGAAGCCTCGGTGGCCGGCCCTCGCTGCGGCTGCGCAATCGCGAGCCGCAGCGAACTGTCTCGCGTACGACGGCCCTGGCCGCACACGCATCAGCGGCCACGGTGCCTCGCGTCACTCGCCGCGACGCGGCTCGAACACGAACGGTTGCGTGAGCAGGAACGGATTCGCGGTGGCGCCGGTCTGCGCGCAGGTCGCATGCGTCATCGCGTCGACGGCCGCGCGGTCTGCCGCGGCATTGCGGCTGCTGGTCGTCACGGTGACGTTCTGGGCTTCGCCCGAGGTCGTCATCAGCGCGCGCACGAGCACGGTGACGGGACGCGTGAGCGGCTTCGCGCCATCCGGGTAGACGGCGCGCGGAATGCGGCAGGTCAGCTTGCTTTCCTGCGACGACGACAGCATCGCGCAGCCGGAAAGCAGCACGGCGACGGCAGGCAGGATCAGGATGGTCGAGCGAAGAGCCATGGTCGAATATCGTTCTTGAGTACTGTTGCGGACGATTGCCGCGCCGGCCGACATCGTCCGGCCGCATCGCGTGCATCGCCCCGCGCCGCGGCCATCGGACCGGCGCCCCGTTGCGGCCGCACGACCGACGGTTGCCCGGTCGCGATCCTGCTGCGCGGGTTCCCGGAGATCCGGGGGCAGCGTTCGTGCCGGCAACCCGCTCCGGGCGGCCATGCACGCGAACGCTTTCGCGCATTGTGCACGCGCCGCCTCGCGCGTGGCGGCGATTTGACAATGGTTGACGCGAATCGCGCCGTATCCGGCCGGCATCCATTCTTCGCGGGAAGCAATCGCCGCACCGTCCCGGGCCGCCATCGCTCCCCTGCTCCACCGCAATCCGACCGACGCCGGGATTCCCCGCCCGGCGCCGCGCGGCGTCACTCCGAATCGTCGTCCGAGTCGTCGTCGTCCGCGTCGGCCGGGACTTCTCCGTACTTCGCGACCACCGCCGCCTTGAACGCCTTCAGCGCCGGCTGCTGGTCGCACAGCTTGTACAGCAACCCAAGCTGCTGCGGCCAATCCTTCAACTCCTTCGCGAACACATGCAGGCGCGCAACCGTATCGAGCGCGTCGGCGTCGCGGCCGGCCAGCGCCTGCAGCGCCGCATAGCGGCGCAGCACCGTCTCGCCGGGCAGCAGCGCGATCGCGCGCTCGTGCGCGACGAGCTTGAGCGGCAGGTTGTCCGGCGAAATCGTCAGCAGCGTGGCCGCGCCGTAATCGCCCCACGCGCCGAACAGCAGCGACGGCGCGTCGCGGTACTGCGCGGCCGGTTCGCTGCCGTAGTACAGCACTTCCGCGCGCTGGTAGTCGCGCAGCACGGGCACTGCCGCCAGCACGCCGCCGACCGACAGCACC
Organism: Burkholderia sp. Bp8991; assembly: GCF_003853795.1. Classification (NCBI taxonomy): domain Bacteria; kingdom Pseudomonadati; phylum Pseudomonadota; class Betaproteobacteria; order Burkholderiales; family Burkholderiaceae; genus Burkholderia; species Burkholderia sp. Bp8991. Next base: position 117,659 of record NZ_QTQJ01000006.1, read on the forward strand.
GCGAACAACCCGAACGCCACGCGGCCCGGCAGGATACGCAGCGGCTTCACGTCGAGCAGGCCGATCACGAACATCGCCGGCAGCAGGAAGAACATGTATTGCTGCGGATATTCGACGAGCGCATGCATCAGCAGGATGCCGATCAGCGCGAGGCCGAACACGCGCGTGCTCGACTGCGGCGCGCGCACCGCGCGCACGAACCATGTGACGAGCGCGACGACGAGCACGCCGAGGCCGACGAGGCCGGACTTCGCGAGCAGGTCGATGAAGATGTCGTGCGAGTTGTTCGCGATCTCGACACCGCCGAGCGTACGCACGAGCGCGAACTGATGCGACGGGAATTCGCCCCAGCCGACGCCGAGCAACGGATGCTCGCGGAACATCGCAAGCCCGTACTTCCACAGCGCGAGGCGCGGCGCGATCTGCCCCGCGTCGCGCATCCGGTCGGCCGCCGACTCGGCGAGCCCCAGGTGGAAGTGCACGTTGGCCCAGCGCACCGCGACGTTCACCGCGACGAAGATCACCGCGAGCGCGACCGGCATCAGCCATGCGCGGCGGTTGCCCGGCGCGCGGCGCGACTCGAGCCATGCCATCCAGAAACCCGCGACGACCAGCACCGCGACCTGCAGCCACGGGCCGCGCGACACCGTCAGCGCGAGCCCGACCGACAGCGCGATCGACAGCGCGAGCCACGCCCATGCCGCGAGCCGGCGCGTCTGCGCCAGATACAGCGCGCCCGCGAGCGCGAACGCGATGTAGGTCGCCAGGTGGTTCGCCTGCGCCATGTTGCCGTACGGGCGGCGATCGACCGCGATGTTGTACACGACGACGAACGGCGACACCGCGGACTCGAGATGGAACAGCTGAACGATCTGGCTCGCGACCGCGAACACCCCGCCGACGAGCAGCGCGCCGGACATCATTCGCGCGACGGCTTCGGCGAGCCCCTCGCGCGCGAGCGTGTAGCCGGCCTGCATCGCGACCAGCGCGGCGGCCAGATAGCCGACCGCCAGCCAGTTCATCGACGGCACCTTCAGCGGCATCAGCGCGACCTGCGCGATCAGCACCGCCGCGAACCCGAGCGGCGCGACGAACGCGGCCGGCGCGGCGAACGGCTCGGCCGGGCGGCCCGTGCGCGCGAGCAGGACGACGGAGAGCCCCACCAGCAGATACAGCACCAGCGCGGCAAATTCTGAATAGAAGGTTGGAATCGGATACGTGTGATTCGTGATCGAGTACGGCACGATCAGGGCGACAGCCAGCGCAACGAGCGGCAACGAACGGGAAAAAGTAGAAGGCATGAGCGAACCGGATGTCAGCAACCGGCGCACTATACAAAACTTTCCCCGCTCTGTGCGGGCCCGTCGCACCGTCACCCGACGCGGCGCGACCGGTGCGACCGGCGCAACCCGCCGGCACGGCGGGCGCCGTGCCGTGCACGCGGCCCCGCACTGGCCGGCATGCCCCCGCCCCTACGCGCGGCATTCCGCCGGCGCATATTTCGCGGGCAACGTCGCGGCCTCCGCCGGTAGCGGGCCCGCTCCCGGCGCCGGGAGCGACGACGCAGCCTTGCCGGCGGCAAAGCACTCCCATGCGATCGCCCCGGCCTGCATCGTGCCCTTTTTCAGCGGTACGCGCGCGGTCGGCGTATCGGCCTTGTCCGGCGCGGACGGCACCAGGACGAGCGTATTCGCGCCGGCCGCGGCGACGCGGGCGGTAAACGCCACCGTGATCTGGCCCGTGTCGCCGTCGATGACGACGGATTCGACGTTGCGGGTGGCGGCCGGCGGGCTATAGCCGCCGTCGAGGCCCGCGCCGCTCGCGGCATTGTCGGCGACCGCGAGCCGCGCGGACGACGCGAGCGCGAGCCCCTCGCCGACGCGCGAGCGCGCGAGGTAATCCTGGTACGCGGGAATCGCATAGGCCGCGATCACGCCAACGATCGCGAGCACGATCATCAGCTCGATCAGCGTGAAGCCGGCCGGCCGCCAGCGCGGCGCCGGCCGGCGCGCGCGCCGCAGATCGGCGGCGATGCGACGGAACAGGGAAACGGAAAAGGCTTCGAACATGACTGGCTCCGGAAACGAAAAACGCCTGCCGGATCAGGCAGGCGTTTCGATCGTAGCCAGCGGGCCGCGGCCCCGGCAGTCGGCCGGACGGCCAACGTCAATGCGCGCGCGGGACGCCGCGGCGGCGCCGGAGCGCGTAACCCGCGGTGACGACGAACAGCGCGCCGGCGATGCTCGCGCCGTAGATCGCGGCCTGCGTATCGAGTACCGGCCAGCGGTCGCCGACCGGGTCGTGCACCATCAGCCCGCCGGCGATCCAGCCCAGCAGCCCGGCGCCCAGCGCGACGACGACCGGAAAGCGGTCGAGCAGCTTCAGCACCAGCGTGCTGCCCCACACGATGATCGGCACGCTGACGACGAGCCCGAAGATCACCAGCGCCAGCCGGTGCGACGGATCGGCCTGCTCGGCCGCGCCGGCGATCGCGATCACGTTGTCGAGGCTCATCACGGCGTCGGCGATAACGATCGTCTTCACCGCGTCCCACAGCCGGTCGGCCGGCTTCACGTTGTCGTGCGCATCGGCGTCCGGCGCCATCAGCTTGACGCCGATCCACAGCAGCAGCAGGCCGCCGCCGAACTTCAGGAACGGCACGTCGAGCAGCACGACCGCGAATGCGATCAGCGCGACCCGCAGCAGGATCGCGCCGGCCGTGCCCCACACGACGCCGCGCAGCCGCTGGTTGGCGGGCAGGTTGCGGCATGCGAGCGCGATCACGACCGCGTTGTCGCCGCCGAGGAGAATGTCGATGATGACGATCTGAAACACCGCGCCCCAGTGGAGCGACGTCAGGAATTCAAGCATGAGCAGTATCGGGTGATCGGGTGCGGGGCAACGGCTGTCGAACAGGCGGCCCGGGTCAATGCCGGAACATGCATCGCGCAGCCCCGGGGCTTACAAATTCATTGCGCGAGCATAACAAAAAACGCCGGCGAAGCCGGCGTTTTTTGCAGGATGAACCACGCGGAAATTACAGCGCCTTCTTCAGCAGGCGACCCATTTCCGACGGGTTGCGCGTGACGGTGATGCCGCACGCTTCCATGATTTCCAGCTTCGCTTCGGCCGTATCCGCACCGCCCGAGATCAGCGCGCCGGCGTGGCCCATGCGCTTGCCCGGAGGCGCCGTGACGCCAGCGATGAAGCCGACGACCGGCTTCTTCATGTTGTCCTTGATCCACTCGGCGGCATTGGCTTCGTCCGGACCGCCAATTTCGCCGATCATCACGACCGCATCCGTATCCGGATCGTCGTTGAACATCTTCATCACGTCGATGTGCTTCAGACCGTTGATCGGGTCGCCGCCGATACCGACTGCCGACGACTGGCCGAGGCCCAGTGCCGTCAGCTGCGCAACCGCTTCATACGTCAGCGTGCCCGAACGCGACACGACGCCGATGCGGCCCTTGCGGTGGATGTGACCCGGCATGATGCCGATCTTCAGTTCGTCCGGCGTGATCGTGCCCGGGCAGTTCGGCCCGAGCAGCAGCGTCTTGCGGCCTTCGCGACGCATGCGGTCCTTCACTTCGATCATGTCGCGAACCGGAATGCCTTCCGTGATGCAGATCGCGAGATCGAGGTCGGCTTCGACCGCTTCCCAGATCGCAGCAGCAGCACCTGCCGGCGGAACGTAGATGACCGACACGGTCGCGCCGGTTTCGGCCTTCGCTTCCTTGACGCTCGCGTAGATCGGAATGCCTTCGAAATCTTCGCCGGCCTTCTTCGGGTTCACGCCCGCGACGAATGCTTCGCGGCCGTTTGCGTATTCACGGCAGGCGCGCGTGTGGAATTGACCGGTCTTGCCGGTAATGCCCTGCGTGATGACCTTCGTGTCCTTGTTGATCAGAATCGACATGTATTTTGACCTCTGTTCGATTGGCGTCGCGTGCAAACCGCGCCGCCATACCTATTCATTGAGCGCGCTTACTTGCCTGCGGCAGCCGCGACAACCTTCTGCGCAGCCTCTTCCATGCTGTCAGCCGAGATGATCGGCAGGCCCGAATCGGCCAGCATCTTCTTGCCGAGGTCTTCGTTCGTGCCCTTCATGCGCACGACGAGCGGCACGTTCAGGTTCACGGCCTTCGAACCGGCGATCACGCCTTCCGCGATCACGTCGCAGCGCATGATGCCGCCGAAGATGTTCACGAGGATCGCCTTCAGGTCCGGGTTCTTCAGCATCAGCTTGAACGCTTCCGTGACCTTCTCGGTCGTCGCGCCACCGCCGACGTCCAGGAAGTTCGCCGGCTCGCCGCCGAACAGCTTGATCGTGTCCATCGTCGCCATCGCGAGGCCTGCGCCGTTCACGAGACAGCCGATGTTGCCGTCGAGCGAGATGTATGCGAGGTCGAACTTCGACGCTTCGATTTCAGCCGGATCTTCTTCGTCCAGGTCGCGGTACGCGACGATTTCCGGGTGACGGAACAGCGCGTTCGAGTCGAAGTTGAACTTCGCGTCGAGTGCGATGACCTTGCCGTCGCCGGAGACGTTCAGCGGGTTGATTTCAGCCAGCGATGCGTCGGTTTCCCAGAATGCCTTGTACAGGCCTTGCAGGATCGCGCGTGCTTGCGGAATCGAAGCGGCCGGCACGCCGATCTTCGCGGCGAGGTCGTCGGCCTGGGCGTCCAGCAGGCCCGTCGACGGCTCGACGATGACCTTGTGGATCAGTTCCGGGTGCTTTTCGGCAACTTCCTCGATGTCCATGCCGCCTTCGCTCGAACCCATCAGCACGATCTTCTGCGAGATGCGGTCGACGACGAGGCTGACATACAGTTCCTGCTTGATGTCGGCGCCTTCTTCGATCATCAGGCGGTTGACCTTCTGGCCTTCCGGACCGGTCTGGTGCGTGACGAGCTGCATGCCGAGGATCTGGTTCGCGTATTCGCGGACCTGCTCGATCGACTTCGCCACCTTCACGCCACCGCCCTTGCCACGGCCACCCGCGTGAATCTGAGCCTTCACGACCCAAACCGGGCCGCCGAGCTCTTCTGCCACCTTGACGGCCTCGTCAACCGAGAACGCCGGCTTGCCGCGCGGTACCGCGACTCCGAATTTCCGCAGGATTTCCTTACCCTGGTACTCGTGAATCTTCATGCGTGATTCCCTTCAGTCTGAGAGTTGGATGAAATGTCGCTTAAGACGCTTCTTCGAATGATTTCCGTTCATTCCTTCGTGCTGCCCTCACCGGGCAGATCCGGCCGAAGCGCGCCGTACCACCGCGGGTAGTACTGCCGCACGACCTCGCCGTCGAACCGCAATGCCCGGCAGCGGCCGAGCTGGAAAGGCGGCTCGACGTGCTCGCCGTCATGGTCCGGCCCTTCGCCGCCCTCTTCGCGCACGTTCCACACGTCACCGGCGAACGCCTGGATCGCTGCCGTCGGCAGCACGGCGCACAGTTCGGTCAGATGGGAACAGCCCGCGACGCCGGCGAGCAGCCGGTTCGCGTTGCGGCGGAAATTGCGGAAGAGGTTGAGCCCGATGAGGGCCCGATAGGCGGGAGGGGCGGATTGACAGTGACCGGGATAGGGAACCCACTCCGAAGACGCTTCGGCGTCGACGACATTGAGGTCACGATCGATGGTCACGCGCAGCCAGAGTTCGTGGATCGGCAGGCCCTGGGGCCGGATGCCCGACGCAAGCGCGACATCGCGCGGCTTGTGGTCGGTCAGGCAGGCTTCGATGTCCCACAAGCCGTCGTCGCGCTCGTAGGCTTCCGCTCGGATTGCGCGTCGATGTCGCAACTGACGGGGCACGGGCTCGGATAGCGGCATGCTGGAGGTTGAGGCCGAAGAGGAAAACCCGTGGATTTTAGCATATTGGGTATTTGAGGCATCCGGCCGCGACGGCGGGTATTCCCGCCTGTCCGGAAACGGTTGCATTGCAGCAAAATCGCGCGCAGCGCGCGCGACCGAAGCGGTCAGTCGTCGATCGGGAAATCGTCGCCGACCTTCAGCAACTTCACGATGGTCGCGCTCGAAAAGCCGCGCGCGGCAAGGAAGCGCGCCTGCTTCGCGCGCTCGGCGGGCGTTTGCGGCAGTGCACCGAATTTCTTGCGCCAGACGGCCTGCGCGCGGGTCCACTCGGTCTCGCGCAACTGCGCATTCACTTCCTCGACGAGGTTGTCGCCGACCGCATGGCGCTTCAGTTCGCTGACGATGCGTGCGACGCCGACGCGCGATGCGCGGCGATGCACGAGGCTCTCGGCAAAGCGTGCATCGGACAGCCAGCCTTCCTGTTCCAGCGCATCGAGCACCGGCTCGACCGATTCGTCCTCGCCGACGTACGGCGCGAGCTTGCGCGCGAGTTCGGCGCGGCTGTATTCGCGCCGTGACAGATAGCCGAGTGCGCGGCCCTTCAGCGAACGTGGCGGTTTCGACGACTTGCGCCCGGTGGCGCCGGCCTCGTCGCCGGAAGCAGCGCTGCCTGAACCGCCGGCCGCACGGCGTGTGCGACGCGGATGCTGGCTGCTGCGCGTATACACATCTTCCTTGACCGACGCCGCCGCATCGGCTGCGCGCTCGCCCGGGAAGCCGACACCGGACACGCGACGGCGCGACCGGTCGTGCGCGTCGAACGATTCGTCGTCGTCGAACGGATCGACCGGTGCGGTGATCTCAAACGAAACGAGGGCATCGTCGGATGCCCTCGTCGCGGTGCGGTGCGCGGACTGACTGCCCGCGCCCCGCCGGTCGGCACCCGAGGATGCGGCTCGCCGGCCGGAGCGGCCCGCCGTGTCGGGCGCGTCGCTCGGGTCCGGTTCGCCAGCGTGACCTCGGCGCCCGACCATCACTCTTCTTCGTCCATCGCCTCGGCTTCGTCGACTACGCCATCGGGCATCGCGGCAACGCCGAGCGACTCGCGAATGCGGTTTTCGATCTCGCGGGCGATTTCCGGGTTCTCGCGCAGGAATTCACGCGCGTTGTCCTTGCCCTGGCCGATCTTCTCGCCGTTGTAGCTGTACCAGGCGCCGGCCTTGTCGACGATCTTCGCCTGCACGCCGAGATCGATGATCTCGCCCTGGCGCGAAATGCCTTCGCCGTACAGGATGTCGAAGATCGCTTCGCGGAACGGCGGCGACACCTTGTTCTTGACGACCTTCACGCGGGTTTCGTTGCCGATCACCTCGTCGTTCTTCTTGATCGAGCCGATCCGGCGGATATCCAGACGCACCGACGAGTAGAACTTCAGCGCGTTGCCGCCCGTCGTGGTTTCCGGGTTGCCGAACATCACGCCGATCTTCATCCGGATCTGGTTGATGAAGATCACGAGGCAGTTCGTGCGCTTGATCGTGCCGGTCAGCTTGCGCAGCGCCTGCGACATCAGGCGAGCCTGCAGGCCCGGCAGCGAATCGCCCATCTCGCCTTCGATTTCCGCCTTCGGCACGAGCGCCGCGACCGAGTCGATGACGATCATGTCGATCGAGCCCGAGCGCACCAGCGCGTCGGTGATTTCGAGCGCCTGCTCGCCGGTGTCCGGCTGCGAGATCAGCAGCTCCGGCACGTTCACGCCGAGCTTCGCTGCATATTGGACGTCGAGCGCGTGCTCGGCGTCGATGAACGCTGCGGTGCCGCCCAGCTTCTGCAGCTCGGCGATGACCTGCAGCGTGAGCGTGGTTTTACCCGACGATTCCGGACCGTAGATCTCGACCACCCGGCCGCGCGGCAGACCGCCGACGCCGAGCGCGATATCGAGACCCAGCGAGCCCGTGGAGACGACCTGGATGTCTTCGGCCGCTTCGCCGTCGCCCATCCGCATGATCGACCCTTTGCCGAACTGCTTCTCGATCTGCGCGAGTGCGGCCGCCAGCGCCTTGCTCTTCTCGGCGGTCATCCCGGAGCCCTTCTTGCTATCTTCCATGAATCGTCCTTTGCTATGATGAGCAGCGTCTGTCAGAGGCGCGCCCGCTTTCAAGCGCTGCCCACGAATGCAGACACTGTATAAAAAAACAGTGTTTTATGCAAGCCCGCAATGCAGGCTGCGTTGTACACGGATAACTTCGGAGACAGCCGCGCCGGCGCGCACGCCCCGCCGGCCATCGGTCAGCAACATGCGAATTCTCATCGCCGAAGACGACAGCATACTCGCGGACGGCCTCACCCGGTCACTCCGCCAATCGGGCTATGCGGTCGACCACGTGAAGAACGGTATCGAGGCCGATACCGCGCTGTCGATGCAGTCCTTCGACCTGCTGATCCTCGATCTCGGGCTGCCCAAGATGTCCGGGCTCGACGTGCTGAAGCGCCTGCGCGCGCGCAATTCCAACCTCCCCGTGCTGATCCTGACCGCCGCCGACAGCGTCGACGAGCGCGTGAAGGGGCTCGACCTCGGCGCGGACGACTACATGGCCAAGCCGTTCGCGCTCAACGAGCTCGAGGCGCGCGTGCGCGCGCTGACCCGGCGCGGCGCGGGCGGCGGCCCGACCGTCGTGCGCCACGGCTCGCTCGCGTTCGACCAGGTCGGCCGCATCGCGTATGCGAACGAGCGCGTGCTCGATCTGTCCGCGCGCGAGCTCGGGCTGCTCGAGGTGCTGCTGCAGCGCATCGGCCGGCTCGTGTCGAAGGAGCAGCTCGTCGACCATCTGTGCGAATGGGGCGAGGAAGTCAGCAACAACGCGATCGAAGTGTACGTGCACCGGCTGCGCAAGAAGATCGAGCCGAGCGGCGTGCGGATTTCCACCGTGCGCGGCCTCGGCTACTGCCTCGAGAAAGTCGCGCCCGCGGCGCCAGCCGACCCGGCCGCGCCCCAGCCCGCGGCGGCCGGCACGCCGCTGCGCTGAACCCGGCCGTCGCCGCGATGGCCACGCCGGCCCATTCCCGCCATCCGACCGGCGAGCCATCGTCCGCCGCCGACGCCGTGCGCGACGCGCGCTACGAGAACCCGTTCGCGCCGCCCGACGAAACCGATACGCCCGAGGCCGCGCGCCCGCGCTCGCTGTTCGGCGAAATCCTCGACTGGATGCTCGCGCCGCTCCTGCTGCTGTGGCCGATGAGCATCGCCGTCACCTATCTCGTCGCGAAAACGATCGCGAACGGCCCTTTCGACCGCGCGCTCGAGACCAACGCGTATGTGCTCGCGCGGCAGATCCATCCGGTCAACGGCGTCGCCGAGCTGACGCTGCCGCAGCAGACGCGCGACTTCCTGCGCGCGGACAACGTCGACAGCGTTTACTTCCAGGTGCTCGGCACGCGCGGCGAGCTGGTCGCGGGCGAGGCCGACATGCCGCTGCCGCGCGACGAGGACCGCCCGCCGCCGGGCGTCGTCGTGTTCCGCGACGACCTGCTGCGCGGCAACGACGTGCGCGTCGCGTATACGACCGTCGCGCTGCCGGAGTCGAGCAGCACGCAGCCCGTGCTCGTGCAGGTCGGCGAGACGCTCGACAAGCGCAACGCGCTCGCGAACGACATCATCAAGGGCGTGATCCTGCCGCAATTCGTGATCCTGCCGCTCGCGATCCTGCTCGTGTGGTTCGGGCTGTCGCGCGGGCTCGCGCCGCTCAACGCGCTGCAGGCGCACATCCGCGCGCGGCGGCCCGACGACCTGTCGCCCGTCGAGGCGCAGCGCGCGCCGCCCGAGATCGAGCCGCTCGTCACGTCGTTCAACGACCTGCTCGCGCGCCTCGAACAGAACATGGCGCTGCAGAAGCGCTTCATCGCCGACGCCGCGCACCAGATGAAGACGCCGCTCGCGGGGCTGCGCACGCAGGCCGAGTTCGCGTTGCGCCATCCCGTGCCGCCCGACGTCCAGCGTTCGCTCGAGCAGATCGCGACGAGCTCCGAGCAGGCCGCCCGGCTCGTCACGCAGTTGCTCGCGCTCGCGCGCGCCGAGAACCGCGCGAGCGGGCTGACCTTCGAGCCGGTCGAGATCGGGGCGCTCGCGCGCCGCACGGTGCGCGACTGGGTGCAGGCCGCGCTCGCGAAGCGCATGGACCTCGGCTACGAAGGCCCGGAGGACGACACGCCGCTCGACGTCGACGGCAATCCCGTGATGCTGCGCGAGATGCTCGGCAACCTGGTCGACAACGCGATCCGCTACACGCCCGAAGGCGGCCGCATCACGGTGCGCGTGCGGGCCGAGCCTGCGGCGCGGCGCGTGCATCTCGAAGTGGAGGATACGGGCCCCGGCATCCCGGCCGGCGAACGCGAGCGCGTGGTCGAGCGCTTCTACCGGATCCTCGGCCGCGAAGGCGACGGCAGCGGCCTCGGGCTCGCGATCGTGCGCGAGATCGCCGCGCAGCACGGCGGCACGCTGACGCTCGACGATCACGTCTATCAGAGCGCACCGCGCCTCGCTGGCACGCTCGTGCGCGTCAGCCTGCCGTTGTCGGACACCGCCGCGGATCGATCCTGATACGGGCGGATCCGAACCGCATACCGCCGCATACGCGCTGCGATCGCATCGAAACCGGCGTTTTACCGCCCTGCCGCGACACGATCGGGGCACGAAACGGCCGATTCGGCGCGGGTTAACGTGCAGTCGTTTTGCGCCCGCGAGTCAGTGCGCCGTAAGTTTCCGTGCCAATAATCGTCGACAGGCCCGCCCACCCAAGGCGGCCACACATCTATATCAAGGGACTTGGAGACGATTCATGGCAACGTTAGGCGGGCAAATTTCGCACTCGCCGATGACGGGCGAAGAGAAGAAGGTGATCTTCGCGTCGTCGCTCGGCACCGTGTTCGAGTGGTACGACTTTTACCTGGCCGGCTCACTCGCGGCCTACATCAGCAAGAGCTTCTTCTCCGGAGTCAATCCGACCGCGGCATTCATCTTCACGCTGCTCGGCTTCGCGGCCGGGTTCGCCGTGCGTCCGTTCGGCGCGATCGTGTTCGGCCGGCTCGGCGACCTCGTCGGCCGCAAGCACACGTTCCTCGTGACGATCGTGATCATGGGCATCTCGACCTTCGTGGTCGGCTTCCTGCCCGGCTACGCATCGATCGGCATCGCGGCGCCCGTGATCTTCATCGCGATGCGGCTGCTGCAGGGCCTCGCACTCGGCGGCGAGTACGGCGGCGCGGCGACCTACGTCGCCGAGCATGCGCCGGCGAACCGCCGCGGCTTCTACACCGCGTGGATCCAGACGACCGCGACGCTCGGCCTGTTCCTGTCGCTGCTCGTGATCCTCGGCGTGCGCACCTTCATCGGCGAGGAAGCGTTCGGCAGCTGGGGCTGGCGGGTGCCGTTCGTCGCATCGATCGCGCTGCTCGCGGTGTCGGTGTGGATCCGGCTGCAGCTGAACGAATCGCCGGTGTTCCTGCGCATCAAGGCGGAAGGCAAGACGTCGAAGGCGCCGCTGACCGAAGCGTTCGGCCAGTGGAAGAACCTGAAGCTCGTGATCCTCGCGCTCGTCGGCCTGACCGCCGGCCAGGCCGTCGTGTGGTACACGGGCCAGTTCTACGCGCTGTTCTTCCTCACGCAGACGCTGAAGGTCGACGGCGCCAGCGCGAACATCCTGATCGCGATCGCCCTCCTGATCGGCACGCCGTTCTTCCTGTTCTTCGGCTCGCTGTCGGACAAGATCGGCCGCAAGCCGATCATCCTCGCGGGCTGCCTGATCGCGGCGCTCACCTACTTCCCGCTGTTCAAGGCGCTTACGCACTACGCGAACCCGCAGCTCGAACTCGCGACGCAGAAGGCGCCGATCACGGTCCTCGCCGATCCGGCCGCCTGCTCGTTCCAGTTCAACCCGGTGGGCACGTCGAAGTTCACGAACTCGTGCGACATCGCGAAGAGCGCGCTCGCGAAGGCCGGCCTGAACTACGAGAACGTCGCGGCACCGGCTGGCACGACCGCGCAGATCAAGGTCGGCGATACGGTGATCCCCGCGTATGACGGCAAGGCGGCCGACGCGAAGGCGCAAGGCGCGGCGTTCGACAAGACGCTCGCGTCGACGCTGAAGGCGGCCGGCTACCCGGCCAAGGCCGACCCGGCGCAGCTCAACTGGCCGATGACGATCGTGATCCTGACGATCCTCGTGATCTACGTGACGATGGTCTACGGCCCGATCGCGGCGATGCTGGTCGAGATGTTCCCGACGCGGATCCGCTATACGTCGATGTCGCTGCCGTATCACATCGGCAACGGCTGGTTCGGCGGCTTCCTGCCGGCGACCGCATTCGCGATCGTCGCGGCGAAGGGCAACATCTACTCGGGGCTCTGGTATCCGATCGTGATCGCGCTGGCCACGTTCGTGATCGGTGTGCTGTTCGTCAAGGAGACGAAGGACTCCAATATCTACGCGCAGGATTGAGGTCGGGTAGCGGGCGGCCACCCCGCCCGCTACACTGCCCGAACGGGCCGCCGGCAACTTTTTTCAGGGAAGATGAAAAAAGGTGTTGACAGCCCGGCGGCACATCAGCATAATTCAAGTCTTCGGCGAATTAGCTCAGTCGGTTAGAGCGACGGAATCATAATCCGCAGGTCCGGGGTTCGAGTCCCTGATTCGCCACCAAATGCGAAAAGCCGCTGTTCCGCAAGGATCAGCGGCTTTTTTCATTGCGTCATCCGGCGCGTGCGACGAATTCGCGCGTCGCCTGCCCTGCAGGCACGCGCATCCCACACGTTACGCCACCACCGATCCCCGCTCCTCCACGGCCGCCGCCCGCACCTTCCCCCGCCAGTTCTCGCCGCCCTCCAGCGCCGGCGTCGACTCGAACAGCTCCGCGATCCAGTCCGCGAACACGCGAACCTTCTGCGACAGATGCCGGTTGTGCGGATACACGATCGAGATCGGCTTGGGCTTCGGATTGCAATCGGGCAGCACCTCGACCAGCGTGCCGTCGCGCAGGTTCGGCAGCACCATGAACAGCGTCGGCTGGATCATCCCGAACCCTTCGAGCCCGCACGTCACGTACGCATCCGAATCGTTCACGGTGACACTGCCGTTCATCCGCACCTCGACCGGCTTGCCCTCGATCATGAACACCCACGGAATCGCCCGCGCGCCGTGGCTCGCGCGGAAATTCACCGCATGATGGTCCGCCAGGTCGGCGATCTCCTGCGGCTCGCCGTGACGCGCGAGATAGTCGGGCGACGCGCAGGTCACACGCTTGAGCATGCCGATCCGCCGCGCGACCATCGACGAATCTTCTAGCGGCCCGACCCGGATCATGCAGTCGATACCCTCCTCGACCGGATCCACGTAGCGGTCCGCCAGGCCGAGATCGAGCGTGATGTCCGGATAGCGCTGCCGGAAGATCGACAGCGCCGGCAGCACGACGCGCCGCCCGAGCGAACTCGGCATGTGGACGCGCAGCACGCCGCTCGGCTTGCGGTTGCCGGTCTGGAAACTCGCGTCGGCTTCCGCGATCTCCGAGATGATCTTCACGCAGTGCTCGTAATACGCGGCGCCCTCCGGCGTCAGCGACAGCCGGCGCGTCGTCCGGTGCATCAGGCGCACGCCGAGCAGCGCCTCGAGATTCTGGATGATGGTCGTGACCGACGCGCGCGGCATCGCGAGCGTGTCGGCCGCGCGCGTGAAGCTGTTCGCGTCGACCACGCGGGTGAAAACTTCCATTGCCTGGATGCGGTCCATGCTGCGCCCCCTTCGAATCGCCAACGGAACAGAATAGAGCGCGCAACGCGTGCGGCACAAGCCCCCGCCCATTGTTCTCCTCGCCCGAATAGTCGCAGCGTTTCGGACTCGAAAGTGATCGCGATTCGCGCAGTTCCGAACGTCGACGGCTCCGTCCCCGGTTGCCACGCGCGGCATGCTCGCCGCGCACCGGCACGTTATCGCACGAACCGCTCGCGATAGCCCTGCGGCGACACGCCGAGCACGCGCACGAAACTGCGCCGCAGCGTCTCTTCCGAACCGAAGCCGCACCGCGTGGCGATCCGTTTGACGGGCCACGCGGTTTCGCCGAGCAAGCGCTGCGCGGCCTCGACGCGAATCTGTTCGACCGCGCGCGCGGGCGTGCGGCCGGTCCCCGCGCGGTAGTGCCGCACGAAGCTGCGTTCGCTCATGCTGACGCGCTCGGCGAGCGCCGGCACCGACAGGTCGGCCGTCAGGTGCTCGGCGATCCACGCATGCAGTTCGCCGAAACGGTCGTCGGTGCACTGCATCGACAGCATCGCGCTGAACTGCGCCTGCCCGCCCGGCCGCTTCAGGAACACGACGAGTTCGCGCGCGACATCGAGCGCGATCGCCCGCCCGAGATCCTCCTCGACCAGCGCGAGCGCGAGATCGATGCCGGCCGTCACGCCGGCCGACGTCCACAGCGCGCCTTCGCGGATGAAGATCGGATCGGGCTCGACGCGCACGTTCGGATAGCGCGCGGCGAATTCGTCGCAGCGCGCCCAGTGCGTGACCGCGCGCCGCCCGTCGAGCAGACCGGCCTCGGCGAGCAGGAACGCACCGGTGCAGACCGACGCGACACGTCGCGCGCGCTGCGCCTGCTGCCGGACCCAGCGCACCGTGCGCGCATCGCGCGACGCGGCCTGCACGCCCTTGCCGCCGGCCACGATCACCGTGTCGGGCCACCCGGCCGAGCGCAGCGAATCGGCCATCACGACGAGCCCCGACGACGTCTCGACCGGCCCCGCCTCGGCGGCCACGACGCGCGGCGCATACGGCGCGGGCCGGCCGCGCTCCTGCGCGAGTTCGTTGACGGAGGCGAACACCTGTAGCGGCCCGGTCACGTCGAGCAACTGCGCACGGGGGAACGCGAGGATCAGGATCGAGCGCGGAGCGGCTGGCATGGCGATTGGCTGAAAACGTGGGCGATCTGGCAATTTCGCCAAACACTACGCGCCTAGAATCGATCTGTCCATCGTGCGCCGGCCGCGGCGCCGCCCCTTCCCTTCGGAGTGTTCGCATGACCCTGCATATCGGCTTTCTCGTGTTTCCGGGTGTCCAGCAACTCGATCTCACCGGCCCGCACGACGTGCTCGCATCGCTGCCCGACGCGGCGGTTCATCTGGTCTGGAAATCGCGCGACACCGTCGCGTCGAGCAGCGGCCTCGCGCTCGCGCCGACCTGCACGTTCGACGACTGCCCGCCGCTCGACGTCATCTGCGTGCCCGGCGGAATCGGGATCAACGAACTGCTGCTCGATGCCGAAACGATCGCGTTCGTGCAGCAGCGCGCGGCCGCCGCGCGCTACGTGACGTCGGTCTGCACGGGCGCGCTGCTGCTCGGCGTGGCCGGCCTGCTGCGCGGCCGCCGCGCGACGACGCACTGGGCGTTTCATGCGCTGCTCGCGCCGCTCGGTGCGGTGCCCGTGCGCGAACGCGTGGTGCGCGACGGCAACCTGATCACCGGCGGCGGCGTGACGGCCGGCATCGACTTCGCGTTGACGATCACCGCCGAACTGGTCGGCGACGAAGAGGCGCAGGCGATCCAGCTCGCGCTCGAATATGCGCCCGCGCCGCCGTTCGATGCAGGCTCGCCGGATACCGCGCCGGCATCGGTCCTGAAGCGCGTGACCGAGCGTTCGGCTGCGGGGCTCGAGAAGCGGAAGCAGACGATCGACGCGGCCTTGCGCGCGATGTCGCGCTGATCCCCGGTACACGGAAACCGGCGCGCGGACGTGCAGCCTGCCCGCGCTCCGCAGCCTTCACATTCACGGACCGGACCTACCGATGAACATCATCCGCAGCACCGCCTTCACCGCACAGCGCGCATGGGGCGCGCTGGACATCGCGAACCTGAACGGCATCACGGTCCGCCTGCACTGGACCGATCAGCCGTACCGGTGGCACGTGAACGACGGCGAGGAAGTCTTTGCGGTGCTCGACGGCCGCGTCGAGATGCGTTACCGCGAAGCAGGCATCGAGCACGCGACGGTGCTCGAAACGGGAGACGTCTTTCATGCGACGGTCGGCACCGAACACGTCGCGCATCCGCTCGGAGAAGCGCGCATTCTGGTGATCGAGACCGCAGGCAGCGTCTGACGACGGGCGGCGCGCCGCGCGCGTCGCACGGAGTCGACGGGCATCAGCCCGAGATGGTGCCCGTCCCCTGCGACGGGATCAGCTTCGGCTGCGGCGTGCACAGGCACTGGCACAGGTCGTGTTCGAGCGCGACGACCTTGCCCATCACGGTCATCGTCCGCTCGCCGCCATCGGAGACGATCACCCCCTGGGTCTTGCACGCGGCGCAGAACACCGGCGCGCCGAGATAGGCAAGCTCGCGGCCGTCGAACGACGAATTGGCGATCCCGTCGAGCACGACGCCGCCGTGATCGGTCGTGTCGCCCTTCAGAATGAATTTGCGGCTCATGGTTCGGCTCTCCCTCGGAAACGCCGCGCAGCGCGGCGTCGGGCCGCGTGCGGGCAGTCGGTATCCGCCCGTCGGTCGCGGGCGTTTCGCGAGGATATCACCGCGCAGCCGCTCGCCGTCGCCCTGATCAGAACTTGTGGCGCATGCCGATCCGCGCCTGGAACTGCCGGTCGTTCGCGGAGGCGCCGGGGCCGTTGATCGCCGCGACCGCCGCATGCCCGGTCGAGTCGGTGCCCGACGCACGCTGGAACACGGCGCTCACGTAGACGTCGGTGCGCTTCGACAGGAAATAGTCGAGCCCCCCGGCAACCTGGTGATACGTCGCGCCGTCGCGGCCGTCCACGCCGCCGCCGCGCGTGTAGTCGTACGCCACGCCGCCGAACAGGTAAGGCGTGAACTGATAGCGCACGCTCGCCTCGGCGTTGTTGAACACCGCGTTGCCGGACACGCCACCCGGATTCGGGCCGGACGACAGATCGCCGAGCTGGCGAAACGACGTGTTCGTGTACATCGCACCGAGCGTCACCGCGCCGATCGCATAGGTGCCGCCGAGCGCCACGACCTGCAACGTGCGCGCCGACGCATAGCCCGAATACACCGGCGACAGCATGTTGTTGCCCGGCACGCCGCCCACGGTCGGCGCGGGGCTGCCGGTCGTGCCGAAGAACGACACGTTCGGGTTGCGCGCATTCAGGTAGCCGGCCGCCACCGCGAGCGGCCCGCGCGTGTAGCCGGCCGTGGCCGACCACACCTGGTTGCGCGTCGTCGCGCCCGCCACGCCGCCGACCCCGTACATCGCGGCGACGCGCAACCCGCCGTAGTCGTTGCTGGTGAACTTGATCGCGTTGTTGGTCGAGTTCGCGTTGTTCACGTTGTCGAGGTCGCCGGGGTGCGCGACCATGTAGCCGCCGAACAGCGCGGCGGCCTCGAGCGGGCCGAGGAAGTCGACGTTGGTGTCGTACTGCCGCCCGAGCGTGACGGTGCCGAACGGTCCCGACAGCCCGACGAACGCCTTCTTGCCGAAGATCAGCCCGCCCTGCCCGAGCTTGCCGGTGCTCGGATCGAACCCGTTCTCGAGCGTGAAGACGGCCTTCAGCCCGCCGCCGAGATCCTCGCTGCCACGCAGCCCCCAGCGGCTCGCCTGCTGCACGCCGCCGAGCATCCGCAGCGCGGGCTTGCCGCTTGCCACGCCGTTCGCGCCGGTCACCGCGACGTTGCTCGAGTAAGTCAGCCCTTCATCGATAATGCCGTACAGCGTGACGCTGCTCTGTGCGTGCGCCGCACCCGCGATCAGCGCGACGCCCGCGCCTGCCAACAGCCGTTGTTTCATCGAGAGATCTCCATTGCGCGGGTCGAATGGCCAAACGCTGGCGTGCGCGCCCCCCGCAGGCGCGCGGCCTGCCGGCACGGACCGGAACGGTCCGCTATCAGCCGGGAAAAGTGGTCAGCGCAGCGCGTCGGCGACGACGGGCGGCAGCGTCCGGCGACTGCCGGCCGCGACTTCGTACGCATGGCCGAACTGGAGCACGCCCCAGTCGTCGCGGTAGCGGCCGACGATCTGCATGCCGATCGGCAAGCCGGTCGCGGAGAAACCGCACGGGACGGACAGGATCGGCGCCTCGGTCGACGACAGCAGCCAGCACACGCGCATCCAGTCGATGTAGGTCGTGTTCGCGATACCGCGCACATCGGCGGGCACGCGCAGCGCGGCGTCGAACGGCATCACCTGCGTCGTCGGCAGCAGGTAGAACGCATAGCGCTGCATGAACGCACGCATCCGGTCGAACAGCCGTGTCTTGCGCACGAACATGCGGCCGAGATCCGCGGCCGAGAGCGACCGATGCAGCCGGTATTCGTCGAGGAGTTCGGGCTTCAGCGCGGCACGCTGCCGTTCGTCGAAGCCGTCGACCAGCGTGCCGATCATCCAGGCACGCTCGATGCGGAATACTTCTTCGGCTTCCGAAAGATCGGGATCGTCGAATTCGACTTCGCAGCCGAGCGACGCAAACACGTGCGCCTGCGCATCGACGGCGCGCCGGATCTCCGGATCGACCGGCACGCCGGGCAAGCCGCGCGACATCGCGATGCGCGTGCCGCGGAAATCGCGTTCGAGCGGCTGCGCGAAGCGCGCGCCCGGCTCCGCGATTTCAGTCGCGGTTTCGCCGCTCGGCCCGGCGATCGCGGACAGCAGCAGCGCGGTGTCGGCGACGTCGCGCGCCATCGGCCCGTCGACGCCGAGCGTCGCCCAGCCGTTCAGGTCCGGCGCGCGCGGCACGCGGCCCGGCGACGGCCGCAGCCCGACCACGCTGTTCCACGCGGCCGGGTTGCGCAGCGAGCCGCCCATGTCGCTGCCGCACGCGAGCGGATTCATCCCGCAGGCGAGCGCCGCGGCAGCGCCGCCGCTGCTGCCGCCCGCGGAACGCGTCAGGTCCCACGGGTTGCGGGTCGCGCCGAACACCGCGTTGAACGTATGCGAGCCGGCGCCGAATTCCGGCGTGTTCGACTTGCCGATCATCAGCGCGCCGGCACTCGCGCAGCGGCGCACGATCAGCGCGTCGTGCTGCGGCACGTGATCGGCGAACAGCGGCGAGCCGAAGGTCGTGCGCACGCCGCGCGTCGCGGTCAGGTCCTTCTGCGACACCGGCAGCCCGTGCAGCGGCCCCAACCATTCGCCGCGCGCCCAGCGTGCGTCGATCTTGCGTGCGCGGGCACGCAGCGCATCGGGATCGACGACAGTGACGAGCGCGTTCACGCGCGGGTTGACCGTCGCGATGCGCGCGAGATGCGCATCGAGCAGGTCGCACGCGCTGATCTGCCGCGCCTTCAGCAGATCGAGCATGGTGCGTGCGGGCAGGTCGCACAGGTCGCCGGCGGCGACGTCGGCCGGCGACGACGAAAACGAAACGGTGGTGGTCATGGGGCGAATGGAAGAAAAGGAAGATCGGTCAGTCATCCTGAGCGCTTCGATCGGACGCAAACGCGAGCGCGACGAGCGACAGCACGCCGCAGACGATCACGTACCACGCCGGCGCGGCCGGATTGCCGGTTGCCCCGATCAGCCAGGTGACGATGAACTGCGCGAAGCCGCCGAAGATCGACACGCCGCCCGCATACGCGATCGACAGCGCGGTCGCCCGCGTGCTCTTCGGAAACAGTTCCGCGAGGATCACGCCGTTCGCGCCGGCATTGATCGAGTGCAGCGCGGCGAGCAGCATCACGACCGCGTACATCGTCGCGATCGACGGCACCGCGCGGATCAGCCAGAAGCCCGGCAGGATCAGCACGGTCAGCGCCACGCGCGTCCACAGTGCGACGCGCTTGCTGCCGGTGCGGTCCGACAGCCGTCCGCCGATCGGCGCGGCGACGAACATCACCGCACCGGACAGGATTCCGCACCACAGCGCGGTATCCATCGGCAGGTGCAGCACGCGGATCGCGTACGTCGACATGTAATAGAGGACGATGAAGTGCGCCGCGGTGCCGCCGACCACGAGGCCGAGCGCGGTCAGCACGGCGCCGCCGTCGCGCCGCAGCACGGTGCCGAGTACCGCGGACGAGCGCCGCGCGGCCGCGGCCGGCGCGTGCTGCTCGATCGCATTGAAGCGCGCGCGCAGATACAGGCCGACCGGCGCGATCAGCACGCCGGCGAGGAACGGCACGCGCCAGCCCCACGATTCGAGCGCGGCGGGGGCGAGGAAATGCGACAGCAGGAAGCCGACGAACGAGCCGGCCAGCGCCGCGGCGCCCTGGCTCGCGAACTGCCAGCTCGTGTAGTAGCCGCGCTCGCCGGGCGGCGCGCGTTCGGCGAGCAGCGACGTCGACACGCCGACCTCGCCGCCGGCCGAAAAGCCCTGCAGCAGCCTGGCGAGCACGACCAGCACGGGCGCCGCGATGCCGATCTGCGCATAGGTCGGCAGAATGCCGATCATCCCGGTGCCGAGCGCCATCGTGACGAGCGTGAGGTTCATCGCCGGCACGCGGCCGAAGCGGTCGGCCACGAGCCCGATCACGACGCCGCCGACCGGCCGCGCGATGAAGCCGACGCCGAACGTCGCGACCGACATCAGCAATTGCTGCTGCGCGGACGCGGCCGGAAAGAACAGTTTGCCGAGCAGCACCGCGAAAAAGCTGAACACGGTGAGATCGAAGAATTCGAGGCCGTTGCCGATCGTGATCGCGACGATCAGCTGGCGATTGGACGGGGATGCGGCAACGTCGCCGACATGCCCGCCGAACATGCTGTCCGCTCGGGGCGCCTTCATGAAGATGAGTCTCCGTACTGGTTATGCGGGTCTGGTGCGCGGCCCGTTCGACGGCCTGCGCATGCAGTCTAGGCATTCAAAATACGCAGCCCGGAGCGACATTTTCCGATCGTGATAACGCCCGGTTATCGCGTGCTTTTCGCGCGCCGCCGCGGTGTAGGATGCGAAGGTCGCCACTGCCGCCGCGCCCTGCCACGCCGTGAAACACCACCAGCTCCGGGCGCTTGCCGCCATCGCCGAACACGGCAGCCTGCGCGCCGCCGCGCGCGCGATCCACCTGTCGCAGCCCGCGCTCACGAAGGCGATCCGCGAACTCGAGCAGGACCTCGGCGTGCCGCTCGTCACGCGCAACGCGCGCGGCGCGCAGCTCACGCGCTTCGGGCAGGCCGTCTATGCGCGTGCGCGCCTGATCCTCGCGGAGATGCAGCACGCGCGCGACGACGTGATCCAGCTTTCAGGCGGCAAGGAAGGCGCGCTCGCGTGCGCGCTGACGCCGCTGATGTCGCTCGGTTTCCTGCCGGCCGCGCTCGACGCGTTTCGGCAGCGGATGCCGACGATCCGCCTCGACGTGCGCGAAGGCTTTCTCGACACGGCGCTGCCGCGCCTGCGCGACGGCTCGCTCGACTTCGTGATCGCGATCGTCGATGCGACGCGGCTGTCACCCGAATTCACGTTCCGGCCGCTGCTCGAATCGGAGCTGATCCTGATGACGCGCGCGAGCAATCCGCTGCGCCACTGCACGTCGCTCGCGCAGCTGCAGGATGCGCAGTGGGTGCTGAACACGTCGCCGGAAAGCATCGGCCGGCTGCTGCAGAACGTGTTCGTCGCGCACGGCTACCGGGCGCCGCAGCCGATCGTCGAATGCACCTCGTTCAGCGCGGCGTTCTCGCTGTCGGTGCACACCGACACCGTGTCGTGCGTGCCGAAGCATTTCATGGAAGTCGACTGGATCCGGGAGCGGATGGTCACGATCAACGTGAAGGAGACGATTCCGACCGTGTCGGCCGGCGTGCTGACGCGCCGCGACGCGCTCAACACGGTCGCGTGCGACTACCTGATCCACTGCTTCGTCGAGGCCGTGCGGCGGCACGATCCCGCGAAGCTTCTGTGGCGATAGCGACGCCGGTCATCTGTACCTCGCCCAGATCCGGCACGTAATCGAGGAAATCGACCGCGTCGAGGAAACGATCGCGTCGATGCACCACGAGCCCAACAACATCGGGCTGATCCGCAACTGGGCGCTCGCCGGCATGGGCATCGCGGTGCCGCCGGACTTCCTCGCCGCACCGGATCTCGCTGCCGGCCGGCTGCGCGAACTGCTCGCCGACTATCGGCTCGAGGAACTCGAGATGAACGTCGTATACCCGAGCCGGCGCCATTTTCCTCGCAAGGCGCGGCTTTTCATCGATCACCTGATCGATCATTTCGTCAGGTGAATGAAAGGCTGTAATCACGCGCCATTTTTACCAACGCCGGCGTCGCCGTACGACCAGCGCCTCGGTTATTCGATGCTTCCCGCATTCCAGCAGCAGCTGCTCGCGCGCGGCTTCGTCATCGGCAAGCAGGTGCGCGATTCGGGCGTGCGGCCAGCTGATCCACTGCTTCGTCGAGGCCGTGCGGCGGCACGATCCCGCGAAGCTGCCATGGCGACAGCGACCTGCTCAGACGAACAGCGCGACGCATAGCGCGGCGCCGCACAGATACGTGCCGAGCGCGCCGATGAAACGCAGGGGATTCGGCCTCGCCATGGTCGGCCATGCGAGCAATCCGATCACGAGCAGGCAGCGGCACGCGGTTGCCGCGACGATCAACGAGACGATCGCGCGCGATGGGTCGTGTGCGCCGAAATAGAGAAACAGCACCGCGAGAAACGGTGCGTATTCGGCCGTGTTGCCATGCGCGCGCACGATCTTGTGCAATCCGTCGGTCGGATCGGACGCACACCCGGAATTGGTGGTACGCCGGAAGCGCGTGACGGACACGACCAGGCCGAGCCCGAACAGCATCAACCCCAGGATCGCCGTGCAAACGAGCGCGACGGGATGAATCGACATGGCACCCCCGGCGAAAACGGACATGCGCCGCATATCCGGCGATCGTACCTGCGGCCCGTGCATCCGGCTATCTCGGAAATTCGTAGCTTGGTCGCGCATCGCGCCATGACTTCGGCAATACGATCGGACCCGATTTGTCGCGATTTCGCAATGCACAAGGCCGGTGCGTAAAACGATCGGCGCGATCGGCACGGCCACTCTCGTCGCCGTTGACACACGCGGGCACGCGAGCGGAACGCGCAAACGTTACGTCACGGCGACACGCGCCACCGCACCACCGGCCGGTTCCCGCATGTCACAGGCATGCGCGTTGCGCCGACGCATCTCGGTAGTGAACCACCCTTGGCAGCCCGCTGCGGAGGACTACACTAATCCTTAATGGGGTGCGGCCGGAGCCTGCGCCTTCAGGGAGACGCCGCCATGAATCGGCCGCTGAATCGCATCCTGCCGCGCGTGACCGGGAGTGCATCGGTCTGGACGTGGATCAAGTGGTCCTTGCTCGCCGCGCTGGTGATCGCGGTGGCGATCATTGCCCGGCTCGTGATGACCGAGTTCGAGACGTCGCGCCTGCAGGCGCGCTACCTGTCCGAGCTCACCCGCGACATCGGCTATACCGTCGAGGCGGGCGCGAGCGATCACATCCGCTTCCCCGTCAACGGGCCGTACGACCAGCGCCTCGGCTATTCGCTGCTTCCCGCGTTCCAGCAACATCTGCTCGCGCGCGGCTTCGTCATCGGCAAGCAGGCGCGCGATTCGGAACGGATGCTGTCGCTCGCCGATCGCGGCCTGTTCCTGCCTTACGAAGAGAAAGACCAGGCCGGGCTGATGCTGTTCGACTCGACCGGCTCGCCGCTGTTCGCGACCGTGTTCCCGCAACGCGTGTACGCCGACTTCGACACGGTGCCGCGCGTCGTCGCCGATTCGCTGCTGTTCATCGAGGATCGCTACCTGCTCGACGCGAACCAGCCGAACCGCAACCCGGCGATCGACTGGGGCCGCTTCGGCCGCGCGCTCGCCGACCAGGCGCTGCACGTCGTCAACCGTCATCAGGCACGCCCGGGTGGCAGCACGCTCGCGACGCAAATCGAGAAGTTCCGCCATTCGCCGGACGGCCGCACCGCGACGCCGCCGGAGAAGCTGCGGCAGATCGCGTCCGCGTCGATCCTCGCCTACATGAACGGCCCGCAGACGATGCTCGCGCGCCGCGCGATCGTCGTGCGCTACCTGAACTCGGTACCGCTCGCCGCGCGGCCGCACGTGGGAGAAATCACCGGCATCGGCGACGGTCTCGCCGCGTGGTACGGCCGCGACTTCAACGACGTGAACCGCATCCTGTCCGCGCCGACGACCGGCGACAACGTCGACGAACAGGGCAAGACGTTCCGCGAAGTGCTGTCGCTGATCATCGCGCAGCGCGCGCCGTCGTACTTCCTGAATCGCGGCTATCCGGCGCTGCAGAAGCTGACCGACAGCTACCTGCGGCTCCTGTCGAACGGCGGCGTGATCTCGCCCGCGCTGCGCGATGCGGCGCTTGCCGCGCAGATCGAACGCAGCGCGCCGCCGGCCGCCGCGCACGTGCAGTCGTTCGTGTCGCGCAAGGCCGTGTCGTCCGCGCGCGCGTCGCTGCTGTCGGCACTCGGGATCAGCGACCTGTACCAGCTCGACCAGCTCGACCTGGAAGCCACCAGCACGCTCGACAACGGCGTGCAGCAAGCGGTCGCCGAACGGCTCGCGAAGGCGTCGACCCGCGACGGCGCGCAGGCCGCCGGCCTGTACGGCTTCGAGATGCTCGCGCCGAAGGACGACCCGTCGCACCTCACGTACAGCTTCACTCTGTACGAGCATCGCAACGGCGCGAACATGCTGCGCGTGCAGACCGACAGCGTGAACCAGCCGTTCGACGTGAACCGCGGCGGCCGCATCAACCTCGGCTCGACCGCGAAGCTGCGCACACTGATCACCTACCTGCAGATCGTCTCCGACCTGCATGCGCGCTACGGCAACCTGTCGAACGCGCAACTCGCGAAAGTGAAGCCCGACCCGCTCGACGGGCTGTCGCACTGGGCGCTCGACTACCTGTCGCATACGCGCGACCGCTCGCTGCAGGCGATGCTCGACGCGTCGGTCGAACGCAAGTACTCGGCGAGCCCCGACGTGTTCTACACGGGCGGCGGCGCGCAGGTGTTCTCGAACTTCGAGAAATCGGACAACGGCCGCATCCTGACGCTGCATACGGCGTTCGAGCACTCCGTCAACCTCGTGTTCGTGCGGCTGATGCGCGACATCGTCCATTACGAGATGCTGCAGGCGGCCGGCCCGTCGTCGTCGTGGCTCGACGATCCGGCGCAGCGCAAGCATTACCTCGAGCAGTTCGTCGACGGCGAAAGCCAGGTCTACGTGAAGCGCTACTACACGCGCTATGCGGGCAAGGCGCCCGACGATGCGCTCGCGCTGCTGCTGCAGACCGTGCGCAAGTCGCCGCCGAAGATCGCGACGGTGCTGCGCAGCGTCGCGCCGAACGAATCGCTCGCGTGGTTCGATGCGCAGATGCGCGCGCAGCTGAAAGGCACGCCGGCCGCGACGCTGTCGGACGACGATCTCGCCGCGCTCTACGCGAAATACGCGATCGACCGCTTCAACCTCAACGATCGCGGCTATATCGCGAGCGTCCACCCACTCGCGCTGTGGACGCTCAACTACCTGCGCGCCCACCCGAACGCGTCGCTCGCCGAGGTCCGGCGCGACAGCCGCGATGCGCGCTTCTACACGTACTCGTGGCTGTACAAGACGCGCTACCACGCGACCCAGGACCGGCGCATCCGCCGCATGGTCGAGCTGCGCGCGTATGCGGAAATCACGAAGGCGTGGCGCGCGCTCGGCTACCCGTTCGAGGAAGTCACGCCGTCCTACGCGGCCGCGATCGGCGCATCGGGCGACCAGCCCGACGCGCTCGCGAAACTGATTGGCCTGATCGCGACCGGCGGCCGAAAGGCGCCGACCGAGACGATCACGCGCCTCGACTTCGCGAAGGGCACGCCGTACGAAACGCGCTTCGTGCGCGCGGCCGCGCAGCCGCAGCCGATGCTGTCGCCGGAGATCGTCAACGTGGCGCGCACGCTGCTGCGCGACGTCGTGCTGAACGGCACGGCGCGGCGCCTGTCGGGCGGCTTCACGCTGCCCGACGGCAAGACGCTGCAGGTCTACGGCAAGACCGGGACGGGCGACCAGCGCTTCAATGTCTACGCGCGCGGCGCGCGGCTGATCGAGTCGCGCAAGGTCAATCGCAGCGGCACGTTCGTGTTCGTGCTCGGCGACCGCTTCTTCGGCGTGCTGACGGCGACCGCGCACGAGCCTTACGCGGCGCGCTACGACTTCACGAGCGCGATGGCCGTGCAGTTGCTGAAGTCGATGGCGCCGGCGCTCGCGCCGCTGATCGAACGCCCGGCCGCGGCCGGCACGCGCACGACGGGCCCCGCGCCGCAGGCGGAAACGCCGGCGCCGCAGGTCGAGCCGTCCTGACGGCGGCCCGCGCGCTCATGCAACGACGCGCCGCTCAGTGCGAGCGGCCGTCGTAGTGCGTGACGGGCAGCGCATCGAGATCGACATCCTCGAGGCATCGCACGTTGATCGCGGCCATCGCCGTGCCGTCCGGATGGGTCCCCTCGGCGAACGTGTGGATCCCGCAGCGCTTGCAGAAGCGATGGCGGATCACGTGCTTGTTGAACAGGTAGGTGGCGAGATTGTCGTCGGGCGTGAGGAGCGTCATGTGATCGCGCGGCACGAACCACATCAGCGCGCCCTTGCGCCGGCAGATCGAGCAGTTGCAGGCCATCACGCCCTGCAGGTCGCCTTCCGCCTCGAACTTCACGTCGCCGCAATGACAGCTTCCGTGATAAAGCATGGTCGTCTCCCGGGGCGGCCCGTGCGCGTCGGCGGTATCCGGGCGGACACCGTTGGCCAGGCCAGTCCAAACGCGTACAGTAGCGCTCGCATGCGCCGCACGCAACGTCCGGCGGCGCCCGTCCCGACCCTCTCCGACCAAGGAAAACCGTCATGCTCGAACTGCGCCCCGGCTGCGAATGCTGCGACAAGGACCTGCCGCCCGATTCGGCGGAGGCGCGCATCTGTACGTTCGAATGCACCTTCTGCGCGACCTGCGCCGACGACGTGCTGAAGGGCCGCTGCCCGAACTGCGGCGGCGACCTGGTCGCGCGTCCGCGGCGGCCGGCGAGCCTGCTCGCGAAGTACCCGCCATCGACGGAGCGCATCGTCAAGCCGGGCGGCTGCGCGAACGCCTGACGGCGCCGCACCGCCCGTCCCTTTCCGTCACGCCATCTCGATCCGCGCGCGCGTCACCGCGAGCAGCGACGCCATCGCGCGGCGCGCGCCGTCCTCGTCGCGCACGCGGATCGCATCGCTGACGGCAACGTGCTCGGCGAGCGATGCGTTGTAGACGTGCGCCCGGCGCGCGTTCAGATGCAGCTGTGCCTCGAGCGTGCGATCGATCAGCGCGCCGAGCGGCACCAGCAGTTCGTTGCCACCGGCCTCCAGCACGCTCAGGTGAAAACGCAGGTCCGCACGCACCCACTCGTCGACGTTGCGCGCGGCGGCCATCGCGCGCGCCGCGCCATCGATCGCATCGAACGCTTCGGGCGTATGCGTGCGAGCAGCCAGCGCGGCCGCATGCGGCTCGATCATCTCGCGCATTTCCTGCAGCTTCAGCGCGAACGCGAGCGGCGGCGCGACGCGCGCGTACCAGTCGAGCAGGTCGGCGTCGAGCAGGTTCCATGCGCGGCGCGGCCGCACGCGCGTGCCGACCTTCGGCCGCGATTCGACCAGTCCCTTCGACGTCAGCGTGCGCAGCGCCTCGCGCAGCACCGTGCGGCTCACCCCGAACATCGCCATCAGGTCCGGCTCGCGCGGCAGCAGCGACTCGGGCGGATAGTCGCCCCGCAGGATCGCCGTCGCCAGCCGGAAGGCCGTCTGTCCATGCAGGTCGCGTTGAATGATCGTTCTCCGGTGATGGGCAACGCCGCGGCTGCCCACTATCTGCACAATAGTGCTATTAATACTATTTTTTAACGCGCTACGCTAGGATCGTCGTCACGTACTCGACCGGCGCCGCGTCCGCACGTCCGCGCCGGTCCACCCTGGAGACAAGCGACATGAAAATCACCCGCCTCGAAACCTTCGTCGTCCCGCCGCGCTGGCTGTTCCTCAAGATCGAGACCGACGAGGGCATCGTCGGCTGGGGCGAGCCGATCGTCGAGGGCCGCGCACACACGGTCGAGGCCGCGGTGCAGGAACTCGCCGACTACCTGGTCGGCCGCGACCCGCTGCTGATCGAGGATCACTGGCAGGTGATGTACCGCGCCGGCTTCTACCGCGGCGGCCCGATCACGATGAGCGCGATCGCGGGCGTCGACCAGGCGTTGTGGGACATCAAGGGCAAGCATCACGGCGTGCCCGTGCATGCACTGCTCGGCGGCCAGGTGCGCGAGCGCATCAAGGTGTATTCGTGGATCGGCGGCGACCGGCCGAGCGACGTCGCGAACAATGCGCGCGCAGTGGTCGAGCGCGGCTTCAAGGCGGTGAAGATGAACGGCTCCGAAGAGCTGCAGATCGTCGACACCTACGACAAGGTCGAGCAGGTGATCGCGAACGTCGCGGCGGTGCGCGACGCGGTCGGCCCGCACGTCGGGATCGGCGTCGACTTCCACGGCCGCGTGCACAAGCCGATGGCGAAGGTGCTCGCGAAGGAGCTCGATCCGTACAAGCTGATGTTCATCGAGGAGCCGGTGCTGTCGGAGAACGCCGAGGCGCTGCGCGACATCGTCAACCAGACCAACACGCCGATCGCGCTCGGCGAGCGGCTCTACTCGCGCTGGGACTTCAAGCACATCCTCGCGGGCGGCTACGTCGACATCATCCAGCCCGACGCGTCGCACGCGGGCGGCATCACCGAGTGCCGCAAGATCGCGACGCTCGCGGAAAGCTACGACGTCGCGCTCGCGCTGCACTGCCCGCTCGGCCCGATCGCGCTGGCCGCATGCCTGCAGCTCGACGCGGTCAGCTACAACGCGTTCATCCAGGAACAGAGCCTCGGCATCCACTACAACCAGGACAACGACCTGCTCGACTACCTGCGCAACCCCGAGGTGTTCCGCTACGAGGACGGCTTCGTCGCGATCCCGCAGGGCCCGGGGCTCGGCATCGACGTCAACGAGGAGAAGGTGCGCGAGATGGCGAAGACGGGCCACCGCTGGCGCAACCCGGTGTGGCGCCACTCGGACGGCAGCGTCGCCGAGTGGTGATGCCGAGGTGAGATGAGACGCGTTGCGCGGCGGGCATGCCGCGCATCGGCTTCGAGACGGCCGCCCGGCAGGCGGCCGTTCTTGCATCCGCAGCACGCGGCGCGCGGGCACCCGGCCCTGCGCCGCGCCGAGCCGGCCGTCAGCCGAGCGCCGCGAACCCCGGCACGCAGGACGCCAGCACGGCGGCCGCGACGAACACGCCGATCATCGTCAGCGCCTCGAGATGCAGGATGTTGCGGAACGTGTGCGCATCCTCGGTCGACGCGGTACGGCGCAGGCGCGGCAGCGCGGAGAAGCGGTTCAACCCGCCGAGCACGAGCGCGAGCGCGACGAGCAACAGCTTGAGCAGCAGCACGCGCCCCCACGTGCTGCCGTCGAGCGGCGCGAGCGCGCCGCCGAGCCCGCGCAGTGCATTGAGCACGCCCGTGCCGAGCACGAAGACGACCGCGATCACCGACGTACGCGACAGGTGCTGGCCGATCCGAATCAGCGCGCCGCGCGCGACCGACGAGCCGAGCACCGGCAGCACCGCGAGCCCGCCCGCGAGCACGAGGCCGCCCCACACCGC
The DNA here is from genome assembly GCF_003853795.1 of Burkholderia sp. Bp8991. Lineage (NCBI taxonomy): Bacteria > Pseudomonadati > Pseudomonadota > Betaproteobacteria > Burkholderiales > Burkholderiaceae > Burkholderia > Burkholderia sp. Bp8991. The sequence continues at coordinate 147,133 of NZ_QTQJ01000006.1, forward strand.
GGTGGCGAGCAGGTGCAGCGTCTGCACGCCGACCGCCGCGGACAGCAGGCCGGTATCGGCCGCATGGCCGAGCGACGCCTTGCCGCCCGCGACCACGATCACCGCGAGCCACAGCACCGCGTGCGCGACCGGCCCGTCCGGCTTCGCGAGCGCGACGATCGCGAGCGCCACGGCGCCGGCGAACGCGACGCTCCACGCGAAGCCCGCGTGGGTCTGCGCGAGCATGACGGGAATCGCGGCGAACGCACCGCCGAGCCCCGCGCCGCTCATCGCCGCGGCTTCGTACACGAGCCAGCCGAGATCGGCGAGCACGAGCGCGAGCGCCGCCGCGACCAGCGAATGTTGCGCGCGCAGCCATGCGGGATGCGACGGCGCGACGACCGGCCGCGCGCCGTCCTTGCCGAGCCACGCCTTGAGCAGCGCCGAGCCGACCGCCATCGCGAACGTCGCGTCCATCAATGCCGCCAGCGCGACCTGCCCGATCCACAAGCTGTCGATCCTCATCGCGCGCACCCTCCCGGGAACGGCCGGCCGGCGGCGCGGCGGCAAGTGGAACGACAGCGGGAAGACGGCAACGGCACGGTAAGGAACGTCATCGATGAATCCGGAAACGGGAGAAATGACTGGATCTGCGGCGGAGGCGGCGCCGCGCGACCCGCGAGTGTACGGTCTTCGATGGTCAAAGCGCACGCCGGTTCACACGATGCGTGCAGATAGCGCGTCAAATTGTCGCAAGTCGTAAACAGGCAGGAACCGATGACCTTTTGCCAAATAGCCGTCATTACCCATCGATGATAGAATGCCGCGTCGCAGCAGCCCGGCTGTCCTGCCGTCCATGCGCCGAGCCGATCGTAGCCCGGACAGGTCCCCGACGAATAAACATGGAGTCTCGTGTGTCTTCAAGACGCCTCTTCCGTCCGTTGCTTGCCGTTCTCCTGATCGGTGGCGCGGGCCTTATGAGCGCTGCCCAAGCGCAGACCAAGCCCACGGAGCAAGCGCACGCCCAGCAGGCGCCGCTCAAGGCACCCGATACGATGGCCGAGCGTGTGCGCGGCTGTACCGCATGTCACGGCGTTCACGGCCAGGGCACGGACAACGACTATTTCCCGCGTCTTGCCGGCAAGCCGGCGGAGTACCTGTACAACCAGCTCGTCAACTTCCGTGATGGCCGGCGCAAGTACCCGCCGATGAACTATCTGCTGACCTACCTGAACGACGATTACCTGAAGGAAATCGCCGAGCACTTCTCGGCCGAACGTCCGCCGTACCCGACGCCGGCCAAGCCGACGCTGCCGGCTGCCACGCTCGCGCGCGGCAAGCAGCTCGTCACGCAAGGCGATCCGTCGCGCAAGCTGCCGGCCTGCGTGGCCTGCCACGGCGCAGGGCTGACCGGCATGCAGCCGGCGATCCCGGGCCTCGTCGGCCTGCACGCCGATTACCTGAGCGCACAGCTCGGCGCATGGCGCTCGGGCAACCGCCACGCGAAGGCACCGGATTGCATGCACGACATCGCCGCGAAGCTTTCCGACGAAGACGTGACGGCCGTGACCGCATGGCTCGCCGCGCAACCGGCGCCCGCCAACCCCGTGCCGGCACCGGCGCGTTCGATGAAGACTCCGCTCGCCTGCGGCAGCGAACCGCAATAAGGCAAGGGAGACAGACACAATGAAACGCAAGTCCCTGTTTGCACTCTCGGCTGTCGCGATCGTCGCGGCCGCCGCCCTCGTGCCGGTCCTGTGGCCGGGCAACGACACGCTGCACGGCGCTGCCGCCGTCGCGGCCACGCCGGCCGACCAGGCCGCGCTGATCAAGAAGGGCGAATACCTCGCGCGCGTCGGCGACTGTATCGCGTGCCACACCGTGCGCGGCGGCAAGTCGTTCGCGGGCGGCCTGCCGATGGCGACGCCGTTCGGCACGATGTACACGCCGAACATCACGCCGGACGACAAGGACGGCATCGGCAAGTGGACGTCGGACGACTTCTACCGCGCGATGCACACCGGCCGTTCGAAGGATGGCAGCCTGCTCTACCCGGGCTTCCCGTTCGCGAGCTACACGAAGGTCACGCGCGCCGACTCGGACGCGATCTACGCGTACCTGCGTTCGGTCCCGCCGGTCTCGGTGCCGAGCCGTCCGCACGAACTGAAGTTCCCGTTCAACAACCGCAACCTGCTGATCGGCTGGCGCACGCTGTTCTTCAAGGAAGGCGAGTACAAGCCGGATCCGACCAAGTCGGTCGAATGGAACCGCGGCGCGTACCTCGTCGAAGGCCTCGGCCACTGCTCGATGTGCCACACGTCGATCAACATGATGGGCGGCCCGGTGAACTCGGCAGCCTTCGCGGGCGGCCTGATCCCGCTGCAGAACTGGTATGCGCCGTCGCTGACGAACGACAAGGAACTCGGCCTCGGCGACTGGCACGTGCAGGAGCTGTCGGACCTGCTGCAGGCCGGCGTGTCGAACAAGGGTGCGGTGTTCGGCCCGATGGCCGACGTCGTGCACAACAGCCTGCAGTACATGAGCGACGAAGATACGCGCGCGATGTCGACGTACCTGAAGTCGATCCCGCAGAAGGCTGAAGCGCCGAAGAACATGCAGTACGAGCCGTCGAAGCAGTTCGGCAACACGCTGTTCGACCAGGGCAAGAAGATCTACGCGGACAACTGCGCGACCTGCCACGCCGAAACCGGCGCGGGCAAGCCGCCGGCGTATCCGCCGCTCGCGGGCAACCATTCGATCGTGATGGAATCGGCGGTCAACCCGATCCGCATGGTGCTGAATGGCGGCTATCCGCCGAGCACGTTCAAGAATCCGCGTCCGTACGGGATGCCGCCGTTCGCACAGTCGCTGTCGAACCAGGAAGTCGCGGCAGTCGTCACGTATATCCGGATGTCGTGGGGCAACAACGGTACGCCGATCTCGCCGCAACAGGTGAGCGACCTGCGTTCCGCGCCCCTTTGCTTTTTTGCGACGCCGTTCCCCGCGCTGGCCGCGCGAGGCGTCGCCGATCATAAAACTCAAGAGTGGTATCTATGTCTTTCGAATCTCTCGGCCTGGCCGAACCGCTTGTCAAGGCGGTCAACGAGCTCGGCTACACGTCGCCGACGCCCATCCAGCAGCAGGCGATCCCTGCCGTCCTCGGCGGCGGCGACCTGCTCGCCGGCGCACAGACCGGCACCGGCAAGACCGCCGGCTTCACGCTGCCGATCCTGCAGCGCCTGCACACGTTCTACGCCGAGCATCGCGGCGCGAAGCGCGCGGTGCGCGCGCTGATCCTCACGCCGACGCGCGAACTCGCCGCCCAGGTCGAGGAAAGCGTGCGCGCGTACAGCAAGTACCTGAAGCTGCGCTCGACCGTGATGTTCGGCGGCGTCAGCATCAATCCGCAGATCGATGCGCTCAAGCGCGGCGTCGACATCGTCGTCGCGACGCCGGGGCGTCTGCTCGATCACATGCAGCAGAAGACGATCGACCTGTCGGATCTCGACATCCTCGTGCTCGACGAAGCCGACCGGATGCTCGACATGGGCTTCATCCACGACATCAAGCGCGTGCTCGCGAAGCTGCCGCCGCAGCGCCAGAACCTGCTGTTCTCGGCGACCTTCTCCGACGAGATCAAGTCGCTCGCCGACAACCTGCTCGATTCGCCGGCGCTGATCGAAGTCGCGCGCCGCAACACCACCGCGGAAAGCGTCGCGCAGAAGATCCACCCGGTCGACCGCGATCGCAAGCGCGAGCTGCTCACGCACCTGATCCGCGAACACAACTGGTTCCAGGTGCTCGTGTTCACGCGCACCAAGCACGGCGCGAACCGGCTCGCCGAGCAGCTGACGAAGGACGGTATCAGCGCGATGGCGATCCACGGCAACAAGAGCCAGTCGGCCCGCACACGCGCGCTCGCGGAATTCAAGAACAGCACGCTGCAGGTGCTGGTCGCGACCGACATCGCCGCGCGCGGGATCGACATCGACCAGTTGCCGCACGTCGTCAACTTCGACCTGCCGAACGTGCCGGAAGATTACGTGCACCGGATCGGCCGCACGGGCCGTGCAGGCGCGACCGGCGAAGCCGTGTCGCTCGTGTGTGTCGACGAGAAGCAGCTGCTGCGCGACATCGAGCGGCTGATCAAGCGCGAGATTCCGCAGGAAGTGATCGCGGGCTTCGAACCCGATCCGACCGCGAAGCCGGAGCCGATCCAGCAACGCCGCGGCCAGCAGCCGCGCGGCGGCGGCGGTGGCGGCGGTGGCGGCAATCGCCAGCCGCGTGCAGGCGGCTCGGGCCAGCCGGCCGCGAAGCGCGACGGCAATGCGCAGCCGAAGGCCGCGAAGGCGGCCAAGCCGCGCGCGGCCGGCGGTGCGAGCGGCAACGCCAGCGGCGGCGGCCGCCCGTCAGGCGGCAACGGCGCGCGCCCCGCGAACGGCAACGCCGCGCACGCGAACCGCAACCGTTCGTCGCGCAGCGGCCAGCGCGGTCACTAAAGCCGCGCGGCCGCGCGCCGCAGGTGCTCGACCTGGCGCTGCCAGCGCGCGAGCACCTCGGCGCGCGCCTCCCCTTCCAGCGCAAACGTGACGCCCGTCGCGAGACGCGCATAGCCGACCCGCTGCGCATCGCCGTGCGCGATCGTCGCAGCGAATCCGGCAAGGCCCCCGAAGTCCCCTTCGAGCGGCTCGATCCTCAGTTGTGCCTGAAAGAATGCGCCGTCCGCGACGAGCGTCAACGCGGCCGCGCGCCGTTGCGTCAGCGCACGCGCCGCGCGCGATTGCGGCCAGAGCGCGAGCAGCAGCGTATGCGCGTCGCGCGCGTGGATCTCGCCGACGCTGAGCAGCGTCGTGCGCAGCTGGCCGTCGTCGGTCGCGACGATCAGCGATGCGGCGAAGTCGGCATGGCGTTCGAGCGCGGTGCCGTCGAACAGCGCAACGACGGCCGGCGGCCACGCGTCGAACGTCCATTGTTCGAGCGCGTGGCGATGGAAATCGGTCATGATGGCGGCCCCGGTGAAAAGCAGATGATGATCGCGCAGCATACGCGCGCCGGACCGCGCGGTGACGATCAGCGCATGAACACGTGCCGCGTGATCTTCGTCAGCGGATAGTGGACGCTCGGCTGGATCTTCGCGGGCAGGTCTAGCGGCTTGAGCAGCATCTTCACGCACATGTCGGCCGACAGGTTGCGCCGCACGAGCGAGCTGATGCGCGCGGCACGCTCGCGGTTGTATTGACTGTCGCCGACGCGATCCGGGTAGCGGACTGCGAACACGTGGCGCAGCGCGATCTCGGAATCCTCGTTCTTGATTTCCATCACGCGGCGCATCAGCGCGCCGAGCACCGCGAGACGGCCGTTGCCTTCGAGCTTGTTGTACTTCTTGAAGAACTTGAAGAAGTGCTTGTAGTGACGCACTTCGTCCGAGCGGATGTTGTCGGTGATTTCCTTCAGCACCGGCTCGTCCGAGCATTCGTTGATCGCGCGATAGAGCGTGGCCGTGCCCGTCTCGACGACGCAGCGCGCGACCATCTCGAGCGCGCGGGTCTTCTCGAACGCGTCGACCGAGCAGGTCTTCGAATACTCGGCGAAGAAATTCGCGAACGCGGTGTCCCAGTCGAACTCCGGCCACACGTGCGCGATATACGCCTTCAGCGCGCGCCCGTGCTGCAGTTCCTCGTGCTCCCACGCATTGTTGAGCCACGCGGACACTTCCGGATCGTCGTTGAAGAACTCGCTCAGGTTGCTCGTGTAGAGATCCGAGCCGCTTTCGATGAACGACGACGCGCACAGCAACAGCAGCAGATCCTCGTTCGCGGCGGCGCGCTGACGATCGATCCGGTTCAGGTCGATGTCCTCGATACGCCACGGCATGACATGCGTCGTTTCAGTAGGCATGGTGATGCGCTCCCAGTCGTCGCGCGGCAGGCCGGCCCCTCTCTTCGCACAGGCCCGGCGTGCCCGCAGGCGACGTTTTGCTTGCATTTATTAGTGGATTGGTCCGGCCGAACCATGCTGGCATCTTAGCCGGACTTTTATGTTCGTGCTTCAAAGCACTGACCATGCCCGCCGCGCGCAGTTCCGCCGCGCATGTTGCGGACCGTTAGATGAGTTGTTCGAACCGGTTGCGCGCGCGCGACGGCATGCGCTGCATCCAGGCAAAACGGGCGGCCATCCGGCCGCCCGTCGGGCACAACGCTGGAAGCGTTCCGTCAGAAACCGGCCGCAAGACCGTCGCGACGGCTGTCGCTCGCGGCCACGTAGCCGCGGTCGGGATCGTCGCGATCGAGACGCCACACGAACTGCCCCGAACCGAAATCCATGTAAGGATCGTCGATCGACTTGATCGTATGGCCGCGCGCGGCGAGCCCGTCGACCGTCTCGCGCTTCATCGTCGACTCGACGTCCAGCGTGAAGTCGCGATTGACCTTCCAGCGCGGCGCGTCGCAGGCGGCCTGCGGCTGCTGCCCGTAGCCGAGCATGCGCACGACGGTCTGCAGGTGGCCCTGCGGCTGCATGTCGCCGCCCATCACGCCGAAGCTCATCACGGCCTCGCTGCGGCCGTCGACTTCCTCGGTGACGAACGCGGGGATGATCGTATGGAACGGCCGCTTGCCGCCCGCGACGACGTTCGGCGACGCCGGGTCCATCGAGAAGCCGTGCCCGCGGTTCTGCAGGGCAATGCCGGTACCGGGCACGACGAGCCCCGAACCGAAGCCCATGTAGTTCGACTGAATGAAGCTCACCATCATCCCGCGCTCGTCCGCCGCGGACAGGTAGATCGTGCCGCCCGACTGCGGGCGGCCGGCAGCGAAGTGCGTCGCGCGCGCGCGATCGATCAGCTTCGCGCGTTCCGCGAGATACACATCGTCGAGCATCTGCGCGGGCGTCACGTCCATCGCGCGCGGATCGGCGACGTAGCGATAGACGTCCGCGAACGCGAGCTTCATCGCCTCGATCTGCAGGTGCTGCGAGTCGACCGAATCGACCGGCCATTCGCTCAGGCCAGCCTGCTCGGCGATCCCGAGCGCGATCAGCGCGGCGATGCCCTGCCCGTTCGGCGGGATCTCGTGAATCGTATGACGGCCGAAGCGCTTGCCGATCGGCTCGACCCATTCCGGCCGGTACGCGCGCAGGTCGGCTTCGGTCAGCGCGCCGCCGCCTTCGCGCGCGAACGCCGCGAGCTGCGCGGCGAGCGCGCCTTCGTAGAACGCGCGCGGGCCGTCGTTCGCGAGCGTGCGCAGCGTCTGCGCGTGGCCCGGCAGGCACATGCGCTCGCCGACGTGCGGCGCGCGCCCGCGCGGCATGAAGGTGTCGGCGAAACCCGGCAGTCCCTGCAGTTCGGGCACCGCGGCCGCCCATTTGTGCGCGACGATCGGCGACACCGCATAGCCGCGCTCGGCGATCTCGATCGCCGGCTCGAGCAGATCCGCGAACGGCAGCGAGCCGAACTTCGCATGCAGCGCTTCCCAGCCCGCGATCACGCCCGGCACCGTGACGGTGTCCCAGCCGCGCGTCGGCTTGTTCGCGATGCCGTGCGCGTCCTCGCCGTGGCGCTTGCGGAAATAGTCGGGACTCCATGCGGCCGGCGCGACGCCCGACGCATTCAGCCCGGACAGCCGCGCGCCGTCCCACACGAGCGCGAACGCGTCGCCGCCGAGCCCGCACGACACGGGCTCGACCACCGTGATCGCGGCCGCGGCGGCCAGCGCCGCATCGACGGCATTGCCACCCTTCCACAGCATCCGCAGCCCGGCCTGCGCGGCGAGCGGGTGCGACGTCGACACGACGTTGCGCGCGAATACCGGGATGCGGGTCGTCGGATACGGGTTGTGCCAGTTGAAGCCAGTCATCGGTTCCACCTCGTCGAAAGCTGAATGAACGCGCCGGACGCACGACCGGCATGCGCGGACAGTCCGCCATTGCAGCGCGATCCGCGCGATCGCACAAATTCATTTGTCACATGAATCCATGTACTTTCCGCATGAATTCCGGGCGGTGATGCGCCGCAGGCCGGTCGAACGCCCTTCCCGCCCTTACAATACCCGCTCCGCCTCACGATCCGACCGCCGAGCCATGACCCGAGATCCCCGCCTCACCCTCAACGCGCGCCAGCAGGAACTGCTCGAATGGGTGCAGCGCGACGGCTTCGTGACCGTCGACGATCTCGCCGCGCACTTCGCGGTCACGCCGCAGACGATCCGCCGCGACGTGAACTGGCTCGCCGACCTGAACCTGCTGCGCCGCTACCACGGCGGCGCGAGCCTGCCGACCAGCTCGGAAAACGTGTCGTACACCGCGCGCCAGCGGATGTTCCATGACGAGAAGCGGCGCATCGCGGCGCTCGCCGCGTCGCACATCCCCGACCAGGCGTCGCTGTTCATCAATCTCGGCACCACGACCGAGGAAGTTGCGCGCGCACTGAATCGTCATCACGGGCTGCACGTGATCACGAACAACCTGAACGTCGCGTCGATGATGAGCGGCTATCCCGACTGCGAGGTGCTGATCACGGGCGGCATCGTGCGGCCGTGGGACAAGGGCATCGTCGGCGAGCTCGCGATCGACTTCATCCGCCAGTTCAAGGTCGACTACGCGATCATCGGCACGTCGGCGATCGAAGCCGACGGCACGCTGCGCGACTTCGACACGCGCGAGGTGCGCGTGGCCGAGGCGATCATGCAGCATGCGCGCACGGTCTACCTCGTCGCCGATCATTCGAAGGTCGGCCGTCCGGCGCTGGTGCGCCAGGGCCACCTGAGCCAGGTTCATGCACTCTTCACCGACAAGCCACTGCCGCCGGAGATGGCCGACGCGGTGGCGAACGCGGGCACCCAGGTGTACGTCGCGGAATGACCCCGCGGAATGACCCGCGCGATGCTGCACCGCACCTGAAACTTCAAGTGAAATCAAGAAGTTGGCGCGCCCGCTGAACCGCTAGCGGTTTGCGTGCCTGTCAAACTGAAAATTAACGGGGCACGATTTGTCGTTGCCCGCGCGCTCGACTAGACTCCAGTTCCCCGGCCCGTTCGCGCGATCCGCCCGTGCCAAGGCGTGTGCGAATCCGAAGGCCGGCGAATACAGCTTTCCCCCCAAGCCATACCCCGCCGGGTATCGCGCAGCGGCGTTTGCGCCGGCTGCGCGGGCAAACCGATTGCCATGGAGAGAACGATGCTGAGTCCGCATGAATTCGCCACGCTACTGCTTGTGAAGGATGCCCCCGATCATGGGGACATGGATCGCGATGAACTCGACGCGCTGCTCGAACAGCAGCTCGTGCGGCTGGAAGGGCTGGGATCGGGACGCAAATACTGCGTGACCGAAACCGGCGACGCCGCGTTGCGATCCATCAAATGCCGCTATTCCTGAAGTCCCGCTGTTCCTGACTTGAGCGCGCCGGCCGGATTTCCGGCCGCGCCGCTTTTCCCGCGCTTTTCCCGCCTCCCGCAGCGCTCCGGCGTCAGCCGCCACGCAGCGTCGGATCGACCGCGGCCCGCCAGCTGACGGCCTGCGCGCGCGCGCCGTTGAAATACGCGACCCATCCGGCGCGCCCCGCCGCGTCGGGCGCCGCATAGTGCGCCGAAAGTTCGTTTACGAACGCGCAATAGTTCGCCTGCGTCAGCCCGCGATACCGTTTCGCCACATACGCGTCGTACAGCGTCGAATAGACCGGCTGCGCGTCCGAGCCCCAGTCGCGCGCGGTGCCGCCGCACGACGTCTGCAGGTCGACGAACGACGGCGCCCGCCAGTTGCCGGCAAGCGGCGGCGTGCCGGCGCTGCATCCTGCCAGGACGACGGCGCACGCGCCGGCCCACATCCCAATACGCATGATTCACCTCGCGAAACGGTCGATTGCGCCAGTATCGTCCGGGATCGCGCCACGCGCTACTGGCCCCGCTTTTTCGAACTTTACTTTTTCGATTTCGTTCGTTAAATTTCGAATTCGAACATTTCATGTTCGTCCATTTCCATCAGACGATAAGGACAGCAGGTGACCCAACCGAATCGCTACGATCTGCTCGTCGTCGGCGGCGGCATCAACGGCGCCGGCATCGCGCGCGATGCGGCCGGCCGCGGCCTGTCGGTCCTGCTCTGCGAGCAGGATGACCTCGCGTCGCACACGTCGTCGTCCAGCACGAAGCTGATTCACGGCGGCCTGCGCTACCTCGAATACAACGAATTCGGACTCGTCCGCAAAGCGCTGCAGGAGCGTGAGACGCTGCTGCGCGCGGCGCCGCACATCATGTGGCCGCTGCGCTTCGTGATGCCGCACATGCCGAACCTGCGGCCGGCCTGGCTGATCCGCATCGGCCTGTTCCTCTACGATCACCTCGCGAAGCGCGAACTGCTGCCCGGCTCCCGCGGCATCGACATGCGCCGCCATGCGGCCGGCGCGCCGCTGATCGACTCGATCAAGCGCGGCTTCGTGTATTCGGACGGCTGGGTCGACGACGCGCGCCTCGTCGTGCTGAACGCGCTCGATGCGAAGGAGCGCGGCGCCGAGATCCTCACGCGCACGAAACTCGTGTCGGCGGAACGCCACGGCGACGAATGGGAAGCGCGGCTGCGGCACGCGGACGGCTCGATCCGCGTCGTGCGCGCGCGCGCGGTCGCGAACGCGGCCGGCCCGTGGGTCGGCGAAGTGCTGCACGGCGCGCTCGGTCGCGGCGCGCAGCACAGCGTGCGGCTCGTGAAGGGCAGCCACATCATCACGCGGCGCCTGTTCGATCACGACCACGCATACATCTTCCAGAACCCGGACAAGCGGATCATCTTCGCGATTCCGTACGAGCATGACTTCACGCTGATCGGCACGACCGACGTCGAATACACGAACGATCCCGCGAAGGTCGCGATCGATCGCGACGAGACGCAGTATCTGTGCGATTCGATCAACCGCTACTTCAAGCGCAAGATCTCGCCGGCTGACGTGCACTGGACCTATTCGGGCGTGCGCCCGCTGCTGGAAGACGAAAACGCGGCGAATGCGTCGGCCGTCACGCGCGACTATCGCCTCGAGATGGACGACGGCGCCGGCGCGCCGCTGCTGTCGGTGTTCGGCGGCAAGATCACGACGTTCCGCAAGCTCGCGGAGGAAGCCGCCGACCTGCTGTGTCGCGCGCTCGGCCGCGACGCGAAGACCTGGACGGCCGGCGCGCCGCTGCCGGGCGGCGACATCGCGAACGCGAAGTTCGACGTGTTCGCCGACGCATTCGCGAAACGCCATCCGTGGCTGCCCGCCGCGCTTGCGCGCCGCTATGCGCGCGCGTACGGCACGCGCGCGGAACGCGTGGTGGACGGCGCGACGTCGCTCGCCGACCTCGGCGCCGAGATCGCCCCGGGCATCCACGATGCCGAACTGCGCTACCTGCGCGACGTCGAATGGGCGACCTGCGCGCAGGACGTGCTGTGGCGCCGCTCGAAGCTCGGCCTGCACGTGGCGCCCGGCACGCTCGACGCGGTGACGGCCGCGGTCGATGCGTGGTTCGCCGCCGCGCACGCGCCGCACGCGTGATCCGTTTGCAGTTGCAGTTGCCTGACCGACGTTGATTCACCGACGCGCCGCGTAACATGCGGCGCGCATCACAACTACGCCAATCCACGGATGGAGATGAGAGACATGCAGGATCAGTACATCCTCGCGCTTGACCAGGGCACGACGAGCTCCCGCGCAATGCTGTTCGATCGCCAGGGCAACATCGTATCGATCGCCCAGAAGGAATTCGAACAGATCTACCCGCAACCCGGCTGGGTCGAGCACGACCCGCAGGAAATCTGGTCGACGCAGGCGGGTGTCGCCGCCGAAGCCGTCACGCGCACCGGCCTGAACGGCACGTCGATCGCCGCGATCGGCATCACCAATCAGCGCGAGACGACGATCGTCTGGGATCGCGAGACGGGCCAGCCCGTCTACAACGCGATCGTGTGGCAGGACCGCCGCACCGCCGACTTCTGCGATTCGCTGAAAGCACAGGGCCTCGAGGCGAAGGTGCGCGCGAAGACCGGCCTGCCGATCGACTCGTACTTCTCCGCGACCAAGATCCGCTGGATCCTCGACAACGTGCCGGGCGCGCGCGACAAGGCGCGCCAGGGCAAGCTCGCGTTCGGCACCGTCGACAGCTGGCTCGTGTGGAACTTCACGAAGCACGAGCTGCACGTGACCGACGTGACGAACGCGTCGCGCACGATGCTGTTCAACATCCACACGCGCGAGTGGGACAGCGAGCTGCTCGAGCTGCTCGACATCCCGCGCAGCATGCTGCCGGAAGTGAAGGCGTCGTCGGAAATCTACGGCCATACGAAAACCACGGTGTTCGCGTCGAAGATCCCGCTCGCGGGGATCGCCGGCGACCAGCACGCGGCGCTGTTCGGCCAGATGTGCACGACGTCGGGCATGGTGAAGAACACCTACGGCACCGGCTGCTTCCTGATGATGAACACCGGCGACAAGCCGATCGAGTCGAAGAACAACCTCGTCACGACGATCGCGTGGCAGATCGGCGACGACGTGCAGTACGCGCTCGAAGGCAGCATCTTCATCGCGGGCGCGGTCGTGCAGTGGCTGCGCGACGGTGTCGGCATCATCAAGACGGCCGCCGAAATCGAAGCGCTCGCCGCGAGCGTGCCGCATACCGACGGCGTCTATCTGGTGCCGGCGTTCGCGGGCCTCGGCGCGCCGCACTGGAACGCACGGGCGCGCGGTTCGGTGTTCGGCGTTACGCGCGGCACGACGTCCGCGCACCTCGCGCGCGCGGCGCTCGACGCGATCGCGTACCAGTCGCTCGACGTGCTGGCCGCGATGGAAGCCGACTCGGGCATCAGCATCGGCGAGCTGCGCGTCGACGGCGGCGCGAGCGCGAACGACCTGCTGATGCAGTTCCAGGCCGACCTGCTCGGCGTCGACGCGGTGCGCCCGCAGATCACCGAGACGACCGCGCTCGGCGCAGCCTACCTCGCGGGCCTCGCGATCGGCTACTGGAAGAACCTCGACGAAGTGCGCAGCCAGTGGCAGCTCGATCGCCGCTTCTCGCCGTCGATGCCGAAGGAGCAGGTCGAGCGCTGCATGGCTGGCTGGCAACGCGCGGTGCGCGCCGCGAAGGCGTGGGCCGACGACGTGCAGTAAGCACCGCGGCAGAAATCACAAGAACTCCGAACGAAATACAACAACACCGGCGGACCGCGCAACGCGCGAGTCCGCCGCGACCTACGAGAGACAAACATGTCACCTTATATTGCAGAATTCATCGGCACCGCCATTCTCGTGCTGCTCGGCAACGGCGCGGTCGCCAACGTGCTGCTGGCGAAGACCAAGGGCAAGGGCGCGGACCTGATCGTGATCGTGATGGGCTGGGCGATGGCCGTGTTCGTCGCCGTCTACGTGACCGCATCGTTCAGCGGCGCGCACCTGAACCCGATCGTCACGATCAGCCTCGCGCTCGCGGGCAAGTTCGCGTGGTCGAAGGTCGGCGGCTACATCCTCGCGCAGATGCTCGGCGGGATGGCGGGCGCCTTGCTCGTGTGGCTCGCGTATCGCCAGCACTTCGCGAAGGAAGTCGATGCGGACCTGAAGCTCGCGGTGTTCTGCACGGCGCCCGCGATCCGCAGCACCACGCACAATGTGCTGACCGAAGCGATCTGCACGTTCGTGCTGATCCTCGGCGTGCTGTATCTCGCGTCGCCGCAGGTCGGCCTCGGCGCGCTCGACGCGCTGCCGGTCGGCCTGCTCGTGCTCGGCATCGGCATCTCGCTCGGCGGGCCGACCGGTTATGCGATGAGCCCGGCGCGCGACCTGTCGCCGCGCCTAATGCATGCGCTGCTGCCGATCCCCGGCAAGCGCGACAGCGACTGGCGCTATGCATGGGTGCCGGTGATCGGCCCGCTGCTCGGCGGCGCCGCGGCGGCCGGCCTGTATCTGCGCCTGCACGCGATGGCCTGAGCGCGGGTTTGTTCATTCGGGCTCGGGTTCGAACCCGAGTCCGAGTCCGAGTCCGAGTCTGAGTCCGAACCAGAACCCGAGCGCGCGGCAGCGACTGCCGCGCGCCTCCCCTTCTCCCTCGCCCACCGCCGCTAGCGTTCGCCCGCGGCCGACACCAGCGACTTCAGCTTCACCCCCGCATCCGCGACCGCGGCCGGCGTCACGCCGATCCCGCGCTCGACCAGCAGGCGCGCGACGCGCATCTCCTTCACGAACCCCGACGCACGACCGAAACCGCTCGCCGCGACGAGCCGCTCGCCGGCATCGAAATGGAAATGGATTTCCGCATCGTCGCCGAGCACGCGCGCGACCGTCCGCACACCGAGCGCCGGTTCGCCGGCCACCTGCAGTTGCGCGTCGTATTGATCAGACCAGAACCACGGCGTGTCGCGATACGGTTCGTCGGCGCCGAGCATGTTGCGGGCGGCGACGCGCGCCTGCGTTTCCGCGCCGTGCCAGGTTTCCTGACGCACGAGCCGCCCTGACGGCCCGCTCGGAAACACCGCGACATCGCCGGCCGCGTAGATGCCGCGTGCCGAGGTCTCGAGCCTCGCGTTCACGACGATCCCGCGTTCGACAACGAGGCCCGCGTCGCGCGCCAGTTCGTCGGCCGGTTCGATCCCGATGCCGGCCACCACCGTATCGGCGCTCAGCGTGTCGCCGTCTTCGAGCACGACGGCCAGCGCGCCGTCCGGCGCGCGCTCGATCGCGACGGGCCGGCGGTTCAGGCCGATCGCGACGCCCCGCGCCGCATGCAGCGCATGCACGCGTGCCGCGATCGGCTCCGGCACCGCACGCCCGAGCAGGCGCGGTGCCGCGTCGAGCACGGTCACGCGACAGCCGCGCAACCGCGCCGACGCCGCGACCTCGAGACCGATGAAGCCGCCGCCGATCAGCACGACGCGCGCGTCGGGCACGAGCCGCGCACCGAGCGCCGCCGCGTCGTCGAGCGTGCGCAACGCGAATACGCCGGCGAGCTCCGCACCCGGAACCGCGAGGCGGCGCGCACGGCCGCCGGTCGCGAGCAGCAGCGCTTCGCAAGCGAAGCCGCGGCCATCCGACACATGCACCTCGCGCGCCACCGGATCGATCCGCTCGACCGTCGCGACGATCGGCTCGATGCCGTCCGCGCGCCACGCATCCGGATCGCGCAGCCCGCATTGCGCGGCGCTGCGCTCGCCGGTCAGCACGCCCTTCGACAGCGGCGGCCGCTCGTACGGCAAGTGCGCCTCCGCGCCGATCAGCACGATGCGCCCGCGCCAGCCGCCCTCGCGCAACACCTGCGCCGCCCGGCCGCCCGCATGGCCCGCGCCGACGATCGCCATCACCCGGTCGTTCGCCATCGCGTCACACCTCGATCAGGATGCGGCCGTTCTCGATCTTCGCGCGGTAGGTGCGCAGCTTCTCGCACGCGGGCGCCGACAGTGCCCGGCCGTCGCGCACGTCGAAGCGCCCGTTGTGCTTCGGACATTCGATCACGTGATCGATCACGAGCCCGTCCGCGAGATGCACGTGCTCGTGCGTGCACAGCCCGTCGCTCGCATACACGTTCCCGTCGATCCGGTAGATCGCGTATGTGCGGCCGTCGTGGTCGAAGCGCGCGACGTCTTCGTCGTCGATGTCGTCGAGGGCGCCGGTGTCGATCCATTGCGTCATGTTGCGTGTCTCCTTCGTTGGAATGTTCGATGCGTTGTCATGCGCGCGCCGCGTCGGGCACCGGCCGCACGACGTAATGCGACGGGTCGCGCGTCTGCCGGACGAGCGCCGGCACGATCTCCGCATACGCGGCCAGCGTGCTGCGGTAAGGCGGCGGCATGTCAGCCTTCACGGCTTCGTGCAGTTTCGGCAGCGCGTGGAACGGCACCATCGGGAACATGTGGTGTTCGACGTGATAGTTCATGTTCCAGTACAGGAAGCGGAATACCGGATTCATCCTCACGGTCCGGCAGTTGCGCCGGTGATCGAGCACGTTCTCCGGCATGCCCGCGTGCTGCGTGAGGCCGAAGTACAGGTACAGCCACGCGCCGTACAGGCTCGGCAAGCCGATGTAGAGCACCGGCAGGATCGTGTGCCAGTACAACGCCGCACCGATCACGCACGCATAAACGGTCAGATGAATCCGCACCTCGCGCACGGCCTTCGGCCACTCCGATTCAGGCACGTAGGTGCGCTCCTCGGCGTCGAGCCGGCCGGCGAACGCGAGCACGATCATCTTGCGCAGCTCGCTCGCGACGTGCTTCAGCGCCACCACGTTCAACATGAGCCCGAGCCAGTCGGTCGGCTTCGGCGCGGCGATTTCCGGATCGCGGCCGACGATCAGCGTGTCGGTGTGATGGCGCGCGTGGCTCCAGCGCCAGACCGTCGCGCGGCGGAACACCTGGAACGACGCGACCTGGTACAGCACGTCGTTCATCCAGCGCGTGCGGAACGCGGTGCCGTGTCCGCACTCGTGCCAGCGCGAGTCGGCCGGGCTGCAGTAGAGCGTGCCGTACACGAAGAACGCGAGGATCGCCCACGCGGAATGCGCACGCCAGGCGAGCCACGCGAGCACGCCGCTCGCGACGATCGCCGCGTACCAGATCAGCGTGTCGCGGATCGCGCGCGCATCGTCGCGCTGCATCAGCTGCTTCATCAGCGGCCGCGGCACCGGGCACCGGTACCACGCGGCATTGACGAGGCCCGCGGCACGCGCACGCTCGCCGGCACCGCCGATCATTCGGTAATCCTGACGGCGCGCCGCCGCGTTGCGGTCGTGCGCCTGATCGTTCGTGTGGGCCACGCGTGTCTCCTGATTGTTCGTTTGCGGGAAGCGCGGCGCGCGCTTCGCATGCATTCAAAATTAGGCGACGGCCATGCCCCGCTCAATCGAAACGTTGACGAAATTTCGCCATCGCTTTAGCGTTCCGGACAGCGCCACACCCCGCTGGCGACGACAGACGAACACGGAGACGACCATGGCCGACCCGACCGGTCCGCGCTGGCGCAAGCGCACCGCGCGCTTCGACGAGATCGCGGCGCTCGCCGGGGTCAGCACGACCACCGTCGACCGCGTGCTGAACGAGCGCGGCAGCGTGTCCGCACAGGCACGCGAGCGCGTGGTCGCGGCCGCGCGCCAGCTCGGCGTGCCGCGCCAGTTGCCCGACACGCGGCACGGGCTGCTTCACGTCGACGTGCTGCTGCCCGACACCGATGCACCGTTCTTCCGGCGGCTGCAGCAGGCGGTGCAACGCTCGCTGCAGATGCTCGACCGGCGCGTGGTCGTGCACCGGACCATCCTGCCCGCCGCGGACGACGAGCGCGCGGCCGCGCTGATCGAACGGCCCGCGTACCGGCGCGCGGCTCTGATCGTCACCGCGCGCGACACGCCGCGCGTGCGCGACGCACTGGCCGGCGCGATCGCGCGCGGCGAGACCGTCGTCACGATGGTTACCGACATCGGCGGCGTCGGCCGCGTGCACTACGCGGGCATCGACAACTACCGCGCCGGACGCACGGCCGGCTACTACATCGGCCGCCTCGCCGCGCGCCCCGGCCGCGTGCTGCTGCTCGCCGGACGGATGGGCTACCGCGCGCACGCCGACCGGATGGCCGGCTGCATCGACCAGTTGCGGGAAGCCTTTCCCGACCTCCGCTGCGACGACGCGCCGATCGAAACGCTCGACCAGGACGACCGCTGCTACCGCGCGGTGACGAACACGCTGCACGCGCACGACGACATCGTCGGGATCTACAACAGCGGCGCGGGCTCGGCCGGCATCGAGGCCGCGCTGCGCAAGGCGGGCGCGTCCGGGCGCGTCGTCTGGATCGGCCACGAGATGATCGACCTGCACCGCACCTACATCGAGGCCGGTTCGATGGACATCGCGATCGACCAGGATCCGGACGGCCAGGCGATTTCCGCGCTGCAGCACGTGCTGCACGCGTGCGGGATCGTCGAACAGCCGCCACCGGGCGACCCGGTCGAATTCCGCGTGTTCTGCTCGGCCAACGTGCGCACCAGCGCGTACCTGCCGGCCTGACGCCCGCCGCGCATCGCGCGGACGCGCGCCGCAAAAAAATCGACCGCCGCATGGGCGATTTTTCGTCAACGTTTGTCATGCAGCCCGCTCGGCACGTCCGTACATTTGGCAGCCATCCAGAACCGGAACGGACGGAGACGATGGCTGAAGCGATACTCATCGGCGTGAACCTCGACGGCGTGCTCGAACACGACGGCCTGCCGCTGCCCACGCCTGCCGAGCGGTTCCAGATGATCGCGGACGCCGGCGTGTTCGACTACGTCGAGAAGAACCCGGTGCACGGCGAGGACCTGTCGCCGTACTTCGCGCTCGTCGACCGGCATGCGCTGCCGATCCGCGTGATCGGCGGCATCTGGTGCGCCGGCCGCGACGAAGCGCACGTCGTCGAGATCGTCGACGCCGGCGCGCGGTTCGGCAGCACGGTACTCAACTGCCAGCTGTACCCGCATCATGCGGACGGCCATCCGCTGTCGGACCGCGAAGTCGCCGACTTCTACCTGCGCGCATACGAACGCGGCGAGCCGGTTGGCTGCCTGCCGAGCCTCGAAGTGCACGTCGACATGTGGAGCGAGGATTTCCCGCGGATCGCGCGCGTCGCGCAATGCGTCGAGCAAACAGGCGTGCCGTTCCGGATCACGCTCGACCATTCGCACCTGCTGTTCAAGCTCGGCAATCGCCCCGAACTCGATGCGTCGGGCCTGCGCGAGCCGGTCGAGCGCGTGCGGCAGCTGCTCGACCCGGCCTCGCCGTCGGCCGTCTACGCCGACTGGATCGCACGCGGCTGGGTCCGCCACGCGCATGCGCGCAGCGTGATTCCGAACAATCCGGAGAACCGCTGGATGCGCCGCGCGGACGGACGGCCCGGCCGCGGGATCCAGTACCCGTTCGTCGAACCGGCGCCGGGCGCGTATCACGGCGAATGGCGCGCGGCACCGCTCGACACGTGGAAGACGGCGCTGCGGCGCCTGCTGGAGTGGCAGGTGCATACGCGGCCGACACCGCTCGAGCAGATCAGTTGCGAGTTCATCCCGTTTCCGGACTACGGCGGCGGCGCCCGCTATTCGATCTTCGACAACAACGTCGCGTGCGCGCAATGGCTGCGCGCCACGTGGCACGCGCTCGTCGCGGAACCGGCGGATGTGCCGCCCGGCGCCGGCGCACGCAGCTTCACCTGATTCGCCCCGCCCCATTCGACACCTGAGGACCGAACGATGACGCAACCCGCCTTTCACTTTTCGCTGAACCGGATGAGCGCGCCGCGCCTGCCGCTCGACCGCTATGTCGCGCTGTGCCGGCGGCTCGGCATCGACTCGATCGAGATCCGCAACGATCTCGACGGCGTCGAGATCACCGACGGCACGCCGGCTTCGGCCGTGCGCGCGACGGCCGAAGCCGGCGGCGTGACGATCCTGACGATCAACGCGCTGCAGCGCTTCGACCAATGGAACGCCGAGCGCGCGGACGAAGCGACCGTGCTCGCCGACTACGCCGCGCAATGCGGCGCACGCGCGCTGGTGCTGTGCCCGACCAACAGCCGCGGCGACACGCGCGAGCCCGCCGCGCGGCACGCCGATCTCGTCAAGGCGCTCAAGGCGCTCGAGCCGATCCTCGACGCGCGCGGCCTGCTCGGCTTCATCGAGCCGCTCGGCTTCGAGGAATGCGCGCTGCGCCGCAAGTCGGACGCGGTGAAGGGCATCTACGCCGCGGCCGGCGAGCGGGTATTCCGGCTCGTGCACGACACGTTCCACCATCATCTGTCGGGCGAGGACATCTTCTTCCCGAACCTGACAGGCCTCGTGCACATCTCGGGCGTCGAAGAAGGCGACCTGCCGGTCGACCGGATGCGCGACGGCCATCGCGTGCTGGTCGGCGGCGCCGACCGGCTCGGCAATGTCCGGCAGCTGCGCGAGCTGCTCGCGCGCGGCTATCGCGGGGCATTCTCGTTCGAGCCGTTCGCGAACGAAATCGCGGAAGCGGGTGACATCGAAGACCGGCTGCGCGCCAGCATCGACTACATCCGCGGCGAGCTGGCGGCTCGCTGAACATCGCGGCGGCGCACGCCGCCGCGGCAATCGCCGCGCGGCACGTCGCGTCGCGCATCCTGCCGCGCATGATACGGCATGCGATGCGGCACACGACGTGACGTACGCGCTAGGCATGCGCGACAGGTTGCAGGCACGCAGGCAATCCACAACAAAACGACGACAGGTCTGGAGACGACATGAAACGAGTTTCGCCAACGGCACTCATCTGCTCAGGATTCCTCTGTTATTCGAGCGCTTTCGCGCAAACATCGGTCACGCTATACGGCGTCGCCGACGCCGGCCTCGACTACGTGAGCCAGGTGCAGGCCGGCGACGGCACCACCGCGTCGCGGCTGCGCGCGCAAAGCAGCGACTGGGGCGCGAGCCGGTTCGGGCTGCTCGGCCAGGAAGACATCGGCGGCGGCTATCGCGTGGTCTTCAATCTCGAATCGGGCATCAACCTGATGTCGGGCACCGCGGGCGACGGCAACGGCAGCCTGTTCAGCCGCAAGGCGCTCGTCGGCGTGCGCCACGACCGGCTCGGCACGCTGACGTTCGGCCGCAACCTGTTCATCGCGAACGATCAATGGGACATGGATCCGCTGCTGCAGCAAGCCTATTCCGCGACCGCGCTGGTGCGCAGCCGCAACGTGCCGATCACCAGCAACAACGTCGAATACCGGTCACCGTCGTGGAACGGCTTCAGCGTGCATGCGCAGTACGCGCTCGGCAATCAGGCGGGCGGCTTCAATCTCGGCGCGGCGCACGAGTACGGCCGCAGCGACGGCATTCAGCTCACGTACCGCAACGACTTCGTGATGCTGCGCGCGATGTACGACGAGCTGCGCGACGCGAACGGCCGGATGAGCAACGTGTTCACGAGCTCGCGCGAGGTCTTCGCCGGTGCGAACCTCTATTGGCGCGCGCTGACGTTGCAGGCCGCGTACACGCACCTGAACGCGCCCGACACGCCTGCCGGCCTTGCGCGCAATGCCGATCACTACTGGATCGGCGCGCAGTATCGCGTGACGCCCGCGCTATCGCTCGGCGGCGCCGCGTACTACGTGCACGTCGGATCGGGGGCCGGCGACGCGACGCACGATCAGTCCGGCCACGCGTCGATGTTCGCGCTCGGCGGCGCCTACAGCCTGTCGAAGCGCACGCTGCTCTACGCGACCGTCGCGCACGTGCGCAACGCGAGCGGCTCGAATTTCTCGGTCGCGAACAACAACCCCGGCACGGACAACGACAACCTCGCGAATCCGCTGCCGGGCCGTTCGCAGACCGGCGTGAACATCGGCATTAATCACTCGTTCTGACGAGCGCGACGGTGCGTGGCCGACGTGAGCCACGCAGCGTCCCACACAACGGAATCACCAGGAGAAAGGAGCACACCATGATCGAGTTCGCCTTGTTCGGTGCGGGAAGAATCGGGAAGATCCACGCGGCGAATCTGGCGCGCCACCCGGGCGCGAAACTCAAGTACGTGATCGACCGCCATGCGCCGTCGGCCGCGGCGCTCGCGCAGGCACACGGCGCGCAGGTCGCCGACCTCGAACGCGCGCTCGGCGACCCGTCCGTGCAGGCCGTCGTGATCGCATCGAGCACCGATACGCACGCGGACCTGATCGTCGCGGCGGCGAACGCGGGCAAGGCCGTGTTCTGCGAGAAGCCGGTCGACCTGAGCGTCGCTCGCTCGCGCGAATGCGCGGAGGTCGTGCGCCGCCGCGGCGTTACCTGCATGATCGGCTTCCAGCGCCGCTTCGATCCGACCTTCGCCGCGCTGAAGGCGCGCATCGAGCGCGGCGAGATCGGCACCCCGGAAATGCTGGTCGTCACGAGCCGCGACCCCGGCGCGCCGCCCGTCGACTACCTCCGCAGCTCGGGCGGCATCTTCAAGGACATGCTGATCCACGACTTCGACGTGTTCCGCTGGATCCTCGGCGACGAGGCGCAGACGCTGCACGCAACCGGCAGTTGCCTGACCGACCCGGCCGTGCGCGACGCCGGCGACATCGATTCGACCGCCGTGACGATCCGCACGCGGCGCGGCCTGCTGTGCCAGATCAACACGTCGCGCCGCGCGGCTTACGGCTACGACCAGCGCTTCGAGCTGCTCGGCAGCAACGGGATGCTGCAGGCCGGCAACGTACGGCCGACCGAAGTGACCGCATGGTCGGCGAACGGCATCGCCACCGACGTGCCGGAGCCGTTCTTCCTCGAGCGCTATCGGCACGCTTACGCGGCCGAGATCGCGCACTTCGTCGACGCGCTGCGCGACGGCACGCCGGTCAGGACGACGATCGACGACGGGCTCGCCGCGCTCGAGCTCGCGGAAGCCGCGATGACGTCGTGGCAGACGGGGCGCGTGGTCGAGGTGTGACGCACGCGACGGCGGCCGGCGGCAGCACGCCGCCGCGCGGCGGGTGCCGGGCCGGATCCGCTACGCCGGATCGGCCCGGCCGCGGCGGCAGCGACAGCGCGCCGAACGGCGCACGGCGCAGCCGCGAAAGCACGTATCATGGCGGCATGATCGGCGTCGCCGACACCCCGCTTCTTCACCATCATGCTCGATCACCTTATCTGCGACTGCGACGGCGTGCTCGTCGACAGCGAAGTCATTGCCGACCGCGTGCTGCTCGAAACGCTGTCCGCCACCTTCCCGCACCTCGATTTCGAAGCCGCCGCGAAGTCCGCGTTCGGCCAGCAGACGTCGCGCTTTCTCGCGGGGCTCGAAGCGCATTTCGGCATCCGGATGCCGGACAACTTCATCGAGACCGTCGAGCGCAACATCGAAACCGGTCTCGCGCAATCGCTCGCGCCGATCACCGGCGTGCGCGACGCGTTGCTGAAGGTCGGCCTGCCGGCCGCGGTGGTGTCGAACAGCCGGCTCGTGCGCGTGCGCAGTTCGCTGAAGCGCGCGTCGCTCACCGAAATCTTCGGCGAGCGCGTGTTCAGCTCCGAGCAGGTCGCGCGGCCGAAGCCCTACCCCGACGTGTACCTGCATGCGGCGCGCACGCTTGGCGTCGCGCCGGCGCGCTGCATCGTCGTCGAGGACAGCGTGTCGGGCCTGAACGCCGCGCGCGCGGCGGGCATGAAGACGATCGCGTTCGTCGGCGCGAGCCACATCCCCGACAACTACGCGGACGCGCTGCGCGCGATGGGCATCACGCGGATCATGCGCAGGATGGATGAACTGCCGGCGCTCGTCGCGGCCGGCCTGCGCGGCGAATTCGGCGACGTGCAGTCCTGACCGACCGCCGCGCCGGAGCGACATCACCGGCGTGCGGCTCGCTGCGCACGCCGTACCCGCGGGCGCCACGGTGCGCCCGCCATGCCGGCCCTCAGGCCGGCTCGCAGCAGCGCTCGCGCGCGGCCGCCAGCGCTTCGCGGAATTCGACGAGCTCCGCGATCGTCAGCATCGGCAGCCCGTGCTGCTGCGCGAAACGCTCGACGTCGTCGCCGCGCGTCATCGTGCCGTCGGGATTCATCAGCTCGCACAGCACGCCCGCCGGCTTCAGCCCCGCGAGGATCGACAGGTCGACCGTCCCTTCGGTGTGGCCGCGGCGCGCCAGCACGCCGCCCGGTTGCGCGCGCAACGGAAACACGTGGCCGGGGCGCACGATGTCGTACGGCTTCGCATCGTCGGCGATCGCCGCGCGGATCGTCGTCACGCGGTCGGCCGCGGACACGCCGGTATGCACGCCTTCGCGCGCCTCGATCGACACGGTGAACGCGGTGCCGTTGCGGCTCTCGTTGGTCTGCACCATCGGCGGCAGCTCGAGCGCGCGGACCTTGTCGTCGGTCAGGCACAGGCACACGATGCCGCTGCACTCTCGGATCAGGAGCGCCATCGTCTCGGGCGTGATGCGTTCGGCGGCGACGATCAGGTCGGCCTCGTTTTCCCGGTCGTGATCGTCCTGCAACACGACCGCGCGGCCCGCGCGCAACGCGTCGAGTGCGGCGGCGATGCGCGGCGGCACCGGTTCGGAATCCAGCAACGGGAGATCGGCAAAGGCGTCGGCAGGTGCCGACGAAACGGACTTGAAGGACATGTGAAACGCTCCTCGCGATTACGATTTGGGCGAAAAACGTTTCAGGGCATTGCAAACAGACAGAACGACAACCCGCTTCGCACAGACGGCAAAGCGGCCCTGACGGACATGACTATCTGCACATCTTCTCTCATCCGGACTATGACCGTCGGCTCTGGCATTCGACCAGATCTGCTGACCCCGCGCAAATGCGCGGGCGCTCGCGGGCTCGCCGGCTTTCGCCAGCCTACCGCCGGTGGGGAATTTCGCCCCGCCCTGAAGACGCACTGATTACCGGCCACGGGGATCTCCCCGTGGAACGGCCGGCCAAGCATACATCAGCTGCGCGCACCGCGCAGCGAACCACACCTAAAACCTTACTGACGACGCCGTCTAACGGCATCGTCCGAACGGCCGACACCGGGCCTGCGCGCGTCCCGATGGAACCGGCGCCGGCCCGGCGACCCGCCCGCGCGCTCAGCCGGCCGCGTGCGCGGCGTCGGGCACGAGCCAGCGCGGCGGCACCTCGGGGCTCACCGTCACGCGGAACGCGCGCGCCTCGCTGTCGCCGGGATTGCGCAGGCTGTACGGCTGGTCGGCGTCGAACACGATTGCGTCGCCGGTCGCGAGCAACTGGCGGCGATCGTGCACGCTGACTTCGAGCGTGCCCTCGCTGACGACCAGGTTGACCGTCGTGCCGGGCGCGCGGCGCGTGCCGGGCTCCGTGTGCAGCGGCGCGATCCGCAGCTCGTGGAACTCTGCCGCGGCCGGTTCACCTTCAGGATACAGCGCACGCGCCGAGAAGCGGCCGTTCGAGCTGACGACGCGCGCCGCGCGCTCGGCCGCCAGGTGCTCGAAGCCGTTCACCGCGTGACGGCGCAGGAATGCGGCGACCGATACCTTGAGCGCCGCGGCGATCTTGCAGAGCACCTTGATCGACGGCACGCTGCGCGCGGATTCGATCTGCGCGAGCATCGCGCGCGACACGCCGGACAGCCGCGCGAGCGCATCGAGCGACAGCTGCCGCTCGGCGCGCAGGCGCGCGAGGTTCACGCCGACGACCTGCTCGAGGACGTCGAGCGACGCGGACGTCCGCGCGTCGACGGCATTGCCGGATTCGAAGGAAGACACGTCGCGCACCAGCGCAAGGGGTGAAGACATAGCATGGCCTCCGGGCCGCCGCGCGGCCCTGCGAATGGGGTAAGCCTGAATCGGAATCGGGTTGCGCCACGAACGGCGCGTATCGAGACGCTATCACCCGGCCCCGACCCGGCAAACGAAGTTATCTTCACACCGTTATCAGCATCGCGGAGGAATGCGTTTCTCGCGAACCTTTTCCTGTCGCCATAGCGCCGGTGCACCGCCGCCCGATGCACCATCAATGCGCGGCCGGTGCGGCGCCGCGCGCCGGCGCGCGCGCATCGAGCCGCATCGCGAGCCACGTGACGACGAGCGCCGCGAACGTCACCGCGACGGCGACCCACGGCAGCGCGTCGAGCGCGAAGCCGTGCCCCAGCGCGAGGCCGCCGAGCCACGCGCCGGCGGCATTACCGACGTTGAACGCGCCGATGTTCAGCGTCGACGCGAGATGCGGCGCGCTCGCGGCCTTCTCGACGACGCGCGCCTGCAGCGGCGGCACCGTCGCGAACGCGGCGATTCCCCATACGAACACGGTCACCGCGGCCGCGACCGGCAGGTGGCTCGTCTTCGCGAACACGGCCATCACGGCCATCAGCGCGACCAGGATCGCGATCAGCGACGGCATCAGCGCGCGATCGGCGAGCTTGCCGCCGAGCGTGTTGCCAACCGTCAGCCCCGCGCCGAACAGCACGAGGATCAACGCGACCGCGCGCGGCGAATAGCCGGTGACGGTTTCGAGGATCGGCGCGATATACGTGAACACGACGAACACGCCGCCGAAGCCGAGCACGGTCATCAGCAGCGCGAGCCAGACCTGCGGCTCCTTCAGCACGCGCACTTCGTGGCCGAGGCCGACGGGCCCGCTGTCGTGGCGGTTCGGCACCAGCAGCGCGACGCCGCCGAGCGACAGCACGCCGAGCGCGGCGACGATCCAGAACGACGCGCGCCAGCCGAGCAGCTGGCCGACGAACGTGCCGAACGGCACGCCGAGCACGTTCGACAGCGTGAGGCCCGTGAACATCAGCGCGATCGCGCTCGCGCGCTTGTCGGCCGGCACGAGCGACGCGGCGACCACGGCGCCGATCCCGAAGAACGAGCCGTGCGCGAACGACGTGACGACGCGCGCGACCATCAGCATCGCGTAGCCGGACGCGGTCGCGCACAGCACGTTGCCGACGATGAAGATCGCCATCAGCAGCTGCAGCGCGGCCTTGCGCGGCATGCGGCTCGTCAGCACCGCGAGCAGCGGCGCGCCGGCCGCGACGCCGAGCGCGTAGCCGGTGACCAGCAGCCCGGCCGACGGCAGCGACACGGCGAGGTCGTGCGCGACTTCGGGCAACAGGCCCATGATGATGAATTCGGTGGTGCCGATGGCGAAGGCGCTGATCGCGAGCGCCAGGAGCGGAATGGGCATGACGTTCTCCGAAAGGGCGGCGGACGCGGCGCCCGGTCGGTGCCGCACCGCACAAAAGGCGGGATCTGCGCGCATTGTCCCGAATACGCCTATCTTTGATAATTGGCGTGGCATTTGAACCATTTTCAAAAATTTCTGGGAAATCCGATGGATCGACTGGGCGACATCCGGCTGTTCGTCGAGGCGGCCGAACTGGGCAGCCTGTCCGCGGCCGGGCGCAAGCTGAACCTCACGCCGGCCGCCGCGAGCGCGCGCCTTGCGAAGCTCGAGGCGAAGGTCGCGACGCGGCTGTTCGAGCGCTCCACGCGGCAGCTGCGGCTCACCGACGAAGGCCGGCTCTACCTGAACTGCTGCCGGCAGGCGCTGCAGGCGCTCGACGACGCGCACGCGCTGCTGCAGGAAGGCCGCAACGTGGTGGCCGGCAAGGTGCGGCTGTCGTCGACGTCCGATTTCGGCCGCAACCAGCTGCTCGACTGGCTCGACGAATTCACCACGCTGCACCCGGGCGTCACGTTCTCGCTGACGGCGTCCGATTCGGCGTCGAACCTGTGGCAGGACGAGATCGACCTCGCAATCCGCTTCGCCGCCCCGCCCGACGGCGCGCTGATCGCGCGCCGGCTCGCCGCGAACCGGCGCGTGCTGTGCGCGGCGCCGTCGTTCGTCGAGCGCCACGGCGTGCCGGCCGACCCGCACGATCTGGCCCGCTTTCCCTGCAACGTGATCACGATCGCGTCGGGCCCGATGAACACGTGGCGCTTCACGCGCGGCGACGAGGTGCAGACCCACACGGTGCCGGTGTCGACCGCGTTCGAGACCAACGACGGCGGCTTGACCCGCGAATGGACGCTGCGCGGCCACGGCATCGCGCTGAAGTCGCTGTGGGACATCGCCGACGACGTGCGCGCCGGCCGGCTGCGCGTGCTGCTGCCCGACTGGCGGCACCAGGACGCGCCGCTGCACGCGATCTATCACAGCAAGCGCTACATGGCGCCGCGCGTGCGCGTGCTGCTCGACTTCCTCGCCGAACGCTTCGCGCGCGAGGAAGCGGCGCTGGACGACCTGCTGAACGCGTGCCGCTGACGGCTGCCGCGCCGTCATATCAGGGTCGGAATGCAACGAAAGGCGTCGCGCGGCCGCAACCCGCCGCCCGCCCGGCACGGCGCGTAAAGCTATAATGGAGGGCTTTCCCGACGGCTTTTCACGCGTTCACGCGTTGCGCGAGAGGCTCGCCCGACGCGCGCTGCGCGCCCCGGTCCGCCACGCGGCACCGGCACGCGCCGCTGCATCGCAGCAGCCGTCCCGATTCACCCTTGACGACGCCCCCAGGTCAACCACTGCGAACGGCGAATCCCCATGACCAAGAAAGTTTACGTAAAGACCTTCGGCTGCCAGATGAACGAGTACGACTCGGACAAGATGGTGGACGTGCTCAATGCGGCCGAAGGCCTCGAAAAGACCGATACCCCGGAAGACGCGGACATCATCCTGTTCAACACGTGCTCGGTGCGTGAGAAGGCGCAGGAAAAGGTGTTCTCCGATCTCGGCCGCGTGCGCGAGCTGAAGGAAGCGAAGCCGGACCTGCTGATCGGCGTCGGCGGCTGCGTCGCCAGCCAGGAAGGCGCGTCGATCGTGTCGCGCGCGCCGTACGTCGACCTCGTGTTCGGCCCGCAAACCTTGCACCGCCTGCCTCAGATGATCGACGCGCGCCGCGAGAGCGGCCGCGCGCAGGTCGACATCTCGTTCCCGGAAATCGAGAAGTTCGACCACCTGCCGCCCGCGCGCGTCGAGGGCCCGAGCGCGTTCGTGTCGATCATGGAAGGCTGCTCGAAGTACTGCAGCTACTGCGTCGTGCCGTACACGCGCGGCGATGAAGTGTCGCGCCCGCTCGACGACGTGCTGACCGAAGTGGCCGGCCTCGCCGACCAGGGCGTGCGCGAAGTCACGCTGCTCGGCCAGAACGTGAACGCCTACCGCGGCGCGCTGGCGGCCGGCTCGTCCGAAATCGCCGATTTCGCGACGCTGATCGAATACGTCGCCGACATCCCCGGCATCGAACGGATCCGCTACACGACGTCTCATCCGAAGGAATTCACGCAGCGCCTGATCGACACCTACGCGAAGGTGCCGAAGCTCGTGAGCCACCTGCACCTGCCGGTCCAGCACGGCTCCGACCGCATCCTGATGGCGATGAAGCGCGGCTACACGGTGCTCGAATACAAGTCGGTGATCCGCAAGCTGCGCGCGATCCGCCCGGACCTGTCGCTGTCGACCGACATGATCGTCGGCTTCCCCGGCGAGACCGAAGAGGATTTCGACAAGATGATGGCGCTCGTGCACGAGATGAGCTACGACACCAGCTTCTCGTTCATCTACAGCCCGCGCCCCGGCACGCCGGCCGCGAACCTGCACGACGACACGCCGCGCGAGGTCAAGCTCAAACGCCTGCAACATCTGCAGGCGACCATCGAGGAAAACGTCGCGCGCATCAGCCAGTCGATGGTCGGGAAGGTCGAGCGGATCCTCGTCGAGGGCCCGTCGCGCAAGGACCCGAACGAACTGTCGGGCCGCACCGAGAACAACCGGGTCGTGAATTTCCCGGCGCCGCTCGCGTCGCACCCGCGCCTGATCGGCCAGATGATCGACGTGAAGATCAACCATGCGTACCCGCACTCGCTGCGCGGCGAGCTGCTGCTCGTGAGCGACGACGCGAGCGCGGCCACCCACTGACCGACTGACGTTCCACAGGAGCCCGACGCTACTTTGAAGACCGTCCAAGCACTGGAATTCACCGCGCCGCGCGACGACAACGCGCGCCTCGCCAACCTCTGCGGCCCGCTCGACGAGAACCTGCGGCAGATCGAACAGGCGCTCGACGTCACGCTCGCGCGGCGCGGCCACCGGATCACGATCCGCGGCCGCGGCGCGAAGCTCGCGCTCGCGGCGCTCGAGAACTTCTACAACCGCGCGCGCGATCCGCTGTCGGTCGACGATATCCAGCTCGCGCTGGTCGAAGTGCGCCACACGTCCGGCAACGGCCGCCAGGACACGCTCGACGTGCGCTTTCGCGGCGATCCGGACCATCCGTTCGACGAGCCCGTCGCGCAGCTCGACGCGGAAATGCCGGACGAAGAACCCGCGCCGAAGCTGTACACGCGGCGCGCCGACCTGCGCGGCCGCACGCCCGCGCAGCGCGAATACCTGAAGCAGATCCTGCAGCACGACGTGACGTTCGGCATCGGGCCGGCCGGCACCGGCAAGACCTACCTCGCGGTCGCGTGCGCGGTCGATGCGCTCGAGCGCGACCAGGTCAAGCGGATCGTGCTGACGCGCCCGGCCGTCGAGGCCGGCGAGCGGCTCGGCTTCCTGCCGGGCGATCTCGCGCAGAAGGTCGACCCGTACCTGCGGCCGCTGTACGACGCGCTGTACGACCTGCTCGGCTTCGACAAGACCGCGAAGATGTTCGAGCGCCAGATGATCGAGATCGCGCCGCTCGCCTACATGCGCGGCCGCACGCTGAACCACGCGTTCATCATCCTCGACGAGGCGCAGAACACGACGCCCGAGCAGATGAAGATGTTCCTCACGCGGATCGGTTTCGGCTCGAAGGCCGTCGTCACCGGCGACACGAGCCAGGTCGACCTGCCGCGCGGGCACAAGAGCGGCCTCGTCGAGGCGCAGCAGGTGCTCGGCGGCGTGCGCGGCATCGCGCTCACGCGCTTCACGAGCGCCGACGTCGTGCGCCATCCGCTCGTCGCACGCATCGTCGAGGCGTACGACGACTTCCACGCGCAGCACAAGGACGCGTAGGAAGCCGGCTGCGCCAGCGCGCCGCACCGGCCGACGGCCCGGCCCGCCCGACGGCGCGCCGGGCATTTTTTCGCCCGCGCGCGGCCGGTTCGAATTCGGGAGCGATCGGCCGTTTGGTGTATCCTCAACGCGTTCCAATCGCCGCACCCGTCATGAAATCTTCCCGTTCTCGCAAGTCCGGGCGCGACCAGTCCGCCGCGCCCGATTCCCCGCGTCTTTCGCTGTTCGATGCGAAGGGCAAGGCCCGGACCGTCAACGCGCAAGGGCTTCGAATCGACTTCCCGGACGGCCGCAGCCTGATGTTCGACCTGTCGGGCAGCTCGGGCGAGGCAGCCGTCGCGATCGTCGCGCAGCACAACGATCCGGCGATGCGCGCGAAGCTCGCGCTGCAGCCCGAGCACTACGACAGCGTGACGCTGCACGTGGGTGCCGAACCCGCGCCGCGCGACGAGGAAATCGCGGAAATGGCGGACGAGCTGCGCGAGCTGGAGCTCGACCTGTCCGTGCAGTACGGTGACGAGATCACCGCCGACATCCGCAAGACGCTGCCGAAACGCAAGCTGATCGCCGAATGGCTCGAGCCGGCGCTGTTCGCGAACGCGCAGCTCACCGTGCGCTTCGTCGGCGAGGAAGAAGGCCGCACGCTGAACGCCGGCTACCGCCACAAGGACTACCCGACCAACGTGCTGACCTTCGCGTACGACCCGGCGCCCGACGGCACCGTGATCGGCGACCTCGTGCTGTGCTGCCCGGTCGTCGAGAAGGAAGCGCACGAACAGGGCAAGCCGCTCATCGCCCATTACGCGCACCTGCTGGTGCACGGCGCGCTGCACGCGCAGGGCTACGATCACGAGACGAGCGACGAGGACGCCGCCGAAATGGAAGCGCTCGAAGTCGACATCCTCGCGAAGCTGGGCTTCCCGAACCCGTACCAGTAAAAGCCGTCCGCACCATGCACCACGCCGCGATGCTGCCGCCCGCCTACCCGCCGTCGATCGGCGAGGGACGGCTGCTGACGGAAGACGAACTCGCGGCGTCGCTCGCGCACACGATGCGCGACTGGGACGGCCGGCAGGATCTCTGGCTGTTCGGCTATGGCTCGCTGATCTGGAACCCCGGGCTGCCGACCATCGCCGCCGTGCGCGGCAAGGTGCACGGCTACCATCGCGGGCTCTACCTGTGGTCGCGCGTGAACCGCGGCACGCCCGAACGTCCGGGCCTCGTGCTCGCGCTCGATCGCGGCGGCTCGTGCTCGGGCATCGCGTTCCGGCTCGCGGGCCCGACTGCGCAGCCGCATCTCGAGACGTTGTGGAAACGCGAAATGCCGATGGGGTCGTACCGGCCCGCGTGGCTGCCGTGCACGCTCGAGACCGGCGAACGCGTGAACGCGCTGGCATTCGTGATGCGCCGCGACGTGCCCACCTACACCGGCAAGCTGACCGACCCCGTCGTGAAGGAAGTGTTCAGCTGCGCGGCCGGCCGCTACGGCACGACGCTCGACTACGTGAGCCGCACCGTGGACGCGCTGCGCGCGAGCGGCATCCCCGACCGCGCGCTGGAAGGGCTGCTCGCGCGATGCCGGTGATGCCCGACCGGCCGGCTTGCGCCACACCGGCCGCCGCCCCCGTGCGTTCGAAGGAGAATCCGCGCCGATGAACCCGTCACGCAGATCGCGCGTCATGCTGGCCGCGCTGCTCGTCGCCACGAGCGTCGCGCTGTCCGGCTGCGGCATGTTCGGTTGCGGCGGCGCCGCGACCAACGGCGCGGCCGCCGGCGGCTGTTCCGCCGGCATGCGCTTCTGAGGGTCCGAGCGCCCGCCCGGCCCGCCCTGCACGCGACGAAATGCCGCCGACGCCGACCGGCCGGCCGGTCGCCTCCGCTTTTTTTGCCGCCGTGCCCCGCCGCCCCTTTCTGAGATAGGATGGATACACAGGACGGCGTCGCGCCCGGCGCGGCCGTTCCCGAGCGGGGCTAGCGCGCGCCGCCTGCCCCTGGCCGGACGGCCGGTGTGACACGGCCGCGCCATGCCCTTGGTGTATCCTTGCCTACTCCGTGACCGCGCGCCCCGGCATGACCCGGGCGCACCACCATGAACGATTCGTATCCCAGTCGTAAGCTCACCGACAAACCGCAAGAAAAGCGCTCGCTGCTCGAGCGCCTGACCGACTTCATCTCGCCCGAGCCGGAATCCCGGTCCGAGCTGCTGGAAATCCTCCAGGACGCCCACGAACGCAACCTGATCGACGCCGATTCGCTGTCGATGATCGAAGGCGTGTTCCAGGTGTCCGACCTGTGCGCGCGCGACATCATGGTGCCGCGCGCGCAGATGGACGCGATCAACATCGCCGACAAGCCTGAAGACTTCATCCCGTTCGTCCTCGAGAAGGCGCACTCGCGCTACCCCGTGTACGAGGAGAACCGCGACAACGTGATCGGCGTGCTGCTCGCGAAGGACCTGCTGCGCTTCTACGCCGAAGAGGAATTCGACGTGCGCGGGATGCTGCGCCCCGCCGTGTTCATTCCCGAATCGAAGCGCCTGAACGTGCTGCTGCACGACTTCCGCGTGAACCGCAACCACCTCGCGATCGTCGTCGACGAATACGGCGGCGTCGCGGGCCTGATCACGATCGAGGACGTGCTCGAACAGATCGTCGGCGACATCGAGGACGAATACGACTTCGACGAGGAAGCCGGCAACATCATCTCGGGGCCCGACGGCCGCTTCCGCGTGCGCGCGCTCACCGAGATCGAACAGTTCAACGAGGCGTTCGGCACCGACTTCCCCGACGACGAGGTCGACACGATCGGCGGGCTGATCACCCATCATTTCGGCCGCGTGCCGCACCGCGGCGAGAAGCTGCAGCTCGGCAACCTCGTGTTCGAGATCCAGCGCGGCGATGCGCGCCAGGTCCACGTACTGCTGGTGCGCCGCAACCCCCTCGCGAGCCGCCGCGCCGAAACCTCGCACGAGGACTGACCGTCTCGCGCCGGTCGCGTCTCCTTCAACCGCTCGCCCTCTTTTGCTTCACATGGACGATCCGATCCCGTCCCGCCCGGCTGGCGGTCTTCTCGTGCCGGCGCCCGGCCGCACGCTGCCGCGCTGGCACTATCCGGCCGCGCTGCTCGCCGGCGCGGCCAATACGCTCAGCTTCGCACCGACCCCGCACGGCGGCTGGCTGCAACTCGTCGTATTCGTCTGGTTTTTCGCGCAGCTGACGCGCACGTCGAGCTGGCGCGGCGCCGCGCTCACCGGCGGCGCGTTCGGCTTCGGCAACTTCATCAGCGGCATCTGGTGGCTCTACATCAGCATGCACGTGTACGGCGAGATGGCCGCGCCGCTCGCGGGCGGCGCGCTGGTGCTGTTCTCGCTCTACCTGTCGCTGTACCCGGCGTTCTCGGCGGGGCTCTGGTCGTTCTGCGCGGGCCATGCATGGCATCGCCGCGAACCCGATCCGCGGCCGTTCTCGCCGACCTGGCACGGCGCGTTTGCGTTCGCGAGCGCCTGGGCGCTCGGCGAATGGCTGCGCGGCACCGTATTCACCGGCTTCCCGTGGCTCGCGAGCGGCTATCCGCAGGTCGACGGTCCGTTCGCGGGCTTCGCGCCGGTCGTCGGCGTGTACGGCATCGCCTGGGTGCTCGCGCTGTTCGCCGCGCTGGTCGTGCAGGCGCTCGTCGCCGCGCGCCGGGCGCCCGCATCCGAAAACAGCGCCGCCGGCAACGCGCGCGTGCGCATCGCCGCGCCGGCCGGCATCGCCGTCGCGCTCGTCGCGGCCGGCATCGCGCTGTCGCAGGCCGCGTGGACCGTGCCCGCGAACGCGCCGCTCACGGTGCGGCTGCTGCAGGGCAACGTGAAGCAGGACATCAAGTTCGAGCAGGAAGGCATCGACGCGGCGATCAAGATGTACACGCAGATGATCGTCGAGAAACCGGCCGACCTGATCGTCACGCCGGAGACCGCGATCGCGGTGATGATCCAGGAGCTGCCCGAACCGTTCGCCGTCGCGATCCGCAAGTTCAGCGACACGACCGGCTCGGCCGTGCTGTTCGGCGCGGTCGGCGCATCGGTCACGCCGGACGGCCACTACGTCGACTACACGAACAGCCTGTACGGCGTGACGCCGCACTCGCGCGACATCTATCACTACGACAAGCACCATCTCGTGCCCTTCGGCGAGTTCATCCCGTGGGGCTTCCGATGGTTCGTCAACCTGATGAAGATGCCGCTCGGCGACTTCGCGCGCGGCGCGCCGGTGCAGAAGCCGTTCCTCGTGCACAACCAGCCGGTGATGGCCGACATCTGCTACGAGGACTTGTTCGGCGAGGAAATCGCCGCGACGATCCGCGACAATCCGCAGCCGCCCGGCGTGCTCGTCAACGTGACGAACCTCGCGTGGTTCGGCGACACGATCGCGCTCGACCAACACCTGCAGATCGCGCGGATGCGCGCGCTCGAGACGGGCCGGCCGATGCTGCGCTCGACCAATACCGGGATGACCGCCGCGATCGACGCGCGCGGCCGCGTGCTCGGCCAGCTCAAGCCGTTTACGATCGGCTCGCTCGACGTGCGGATCGAAGGCACGAGCGGCTTCACGCCGTACGTGACGAGCGGCAACAACATCGTGCTCGCGGTGTCGCTGGTGCTGCTCGCGTTCGGCTTCACGTTCGGGCCGGGCCTGCGCCGCCGCAACGGCGCGAAGGCCGGCGGAGACCGGAACGCCTGACGCATCGGGCGGCCGGCGCGCGCGGCGCGGCGCCGCCGCCGCCGTCGATGCGGCATGCGGACCGCCCCGCCCGCCGACGTTCGGCGCACGAGGCCGAGTCCGCACGACACCCCGGCAAGCCGCATGCAGGAAGCAACGACGCGCGACGGCGCGCCGGCCAGCCGTTCAGGCCGGCCGCTGCGCGGCCGCGGCCAGGCCGCGCAGATCCCGCCCGAGCGCTTCCAGCACCGGCGCCCATGCGCCGAACGTCGGCTGCCGGTACAGCGTCGCGGTCGGATACCACGGGCTGTCGGTGCGTTCGAGCAGCCAGGGCCAGTGCGGATTCACGTCGAGCAGCACCCAGGTGCGTGCGCCGAGCGCGCCCGACAGGTGCGCGACCGACGTGCACACCGTGATCACCAAATCCAGCGCGCCGATGAACGCGGCCGTATCGTCGAAACTCTCGAGTTCGCCGGTGAAGTCCTCGATCGCGAAACCGGCCGCGCGCGCCGCGACGACATCCGCGTCCGCGCCTGGCTGCAGCGAGTAAAACGCGACGCCGTCGACACCGCGCAACGCATCGGCATAGCGCTCGAGCCCGACGCGCCGCAACGGATTGCGCTGGTGCCCCGCGCTGCCCGTCCATACGAGCCCGACCTTCAGCCGGCCGTCGCCCGCGAGCCGCGCTCGCCATGCGTCGCGCGCGCGCGGATCGGCATGCAGGTACGGCACCGCCGCGCCGAGCGTCGACGTCTCCATCCCGAGCATCAACGGCAGGCCGATCAGCGGCACTTCGTAGTCGAACGCCGGCAGCGCGTCGACGCCGCCGCCCGCGCTGAACGCATCCGCGTGCGCGCCGAGGCTGCGCCGCATCAGCGTGCCCACCTGCGGAAACGTGTTCCACGCGAGCCGGCCGCCCTCGCGGTGCACGCGCTCGGCGAGCGGCGCGACGAAGCGCGCGAACTGCAGCACGTCGCCGAGCCCCTGCTCGCCCCAGACGAGCAGCGTCTTGCCCGCGAGCGGCTCGCCGTGCCAGCGCGGGCCGGGCAGCACCGGCCGGCGGCCGCGCAGCTCGCCGGCGCCGTCCCAGCGCGCCTCGTGGCCGCGCCAGCCGGCCGCGTAGTTGCCGCGCACGAGCTGGATGATCGCGAGGTTGAAACGGAACGACGCGTCATCGGGCGCCAGCTCGCACGCGCGCGCCGCATGGCGCTCGGCGTCGTCCCAGCGTTGCGCCTCCTTCATCGCCATCGCGATGTTGTTCTGCGCGAGCGCATTGTCGGGCGCGATCTCCGCGAGCCGCGCCGCGCACGCGAGCGCGCCGTCGAGGTCCTGCGTCGCCAGCCGCGCGACGACCAGGTTGGTCCACACCTGCACGTCGTGCGGGTCGGCCGCCACGGCCGCGTCGAGCAGCGCGATTTCTTCGTTGCGGTCGCCGCCCGACAGCCGCAGCGCGATCGCCAGGTTGTTGCGCAGCGACGGCCAGCCCGGATCGAGCGCATAGGCGGCGCGGTACGACGCGACGGCGTCGGCGTGACGGCCGAGCATCTGCAGCGCATAGCCATGATTGAAACTCGCGCCGGCGCCCGGATGCACGCGCAGCGCGCATTCGGCCAGCGCGAGCGCGTCGGCGCCACGCTGCCGTGCGACGAGCGCCGCGGTAAGCTGCGCGA
This sequence comes from Burkholderia sp. Bp8991, assembly GCF_003853795.1. Lineage (NCBI taxonomy): Bacteria > Pseudomonadati > Pseudomonadota > Betaproteobacteria > Burkholderiales > Burkholderiaceae > Burkholderia > Burkholderia sp. Bp8991. The sequence continues at coordinate 183,895 of NZ_QTQJ01000006.1, forward strand.
GCGCGGCCATGTCGACGGCGTGCAGATGGCCGGCGGCGGCGAGCCAGAGCGCATGCGAGTCGCGCTCGCCGCGCGCGTGCGCGTCGGCGGCCTGCCCGAGCAGCGCAAGCAGCGGCGGCATCAGCGGAATGAGGAGGTCGTTCGAATCGTCCATGCGGTCCGGAGTGGGCAATCGGTCGCGCGGCAGGCGTCGCGCGCGCCGCAATACGCGCATCTTAACGCCCGCGCAAAGCGGCGCGGCAGGCGGAGCGAGCAGCGCATCGCGACACCGCGCGCGAGCGCACCGCGCGCATCTACGACCCACGCACAGGCCGCGCACGGCTCGCCCGAAACACCGCCGACGCCCCCTTCGTCCGCGTTCCGGCCGCATCCGGCCGCCGATCCGGTAAAATTGCACGTTTCAGCACACTAACAAGCCGCGCCGCCGCGCGAGCCGACCCTCCGGGCCCCGCCCGGAGCGCCGCCCGCAACGGAGCGCCAGCGCCACGAAGGCTCTTCATGCTTACGTTTCAGCAAATCATCCTGACGCTGCAGTCCTACTGGGACAAGCAGGGTTGCGCCCTGCTCCAGCCCATCGACATGGAAGTCGGCGCGGGCACGTCGCACGTCCACACGTTCCTGCGCGCGGTCGGCCCGGAGCCATGGCGCGCCGCCTACGTGCAGCCGTCGCGCCGCCCGAAGGACGGCCGCTACGGCGAGAACCCGAACCGCCTGCAGCATTACTACCAGTACCAGGTCGTGCTCAAGCCGGCGCCGGAAAACATCCTCGATCTCTACCTCGGCTCGCTGGAAGCGCTCGGCTTCGACCTGAAGCAGAACGACGTGCGCTTCGTGGAAGACGACTGGGAGAACCCGACGCTCGGCGCGTGGGGCCTCGGCTGGGAAGTGTGGCTGAACGGCATGGAAGTCACGCAGTTCACGTATTTCCAGCAGGTCGGCGGCCTCGACTGCAAGCCGGTGCTCGGCGAAATCACGTACGGCCTCGAGCGCCTCGCCATGTACCTGCAGAAGGTCGAGAACGTGTACGACCTCGTGTGGACCGAATGGGAAGAGCAAGGCCCGAACGGCCCCGAGCTGCGCCGCCTGTCGTACGGCGACGTCTACCACCAGAACGAGGTCGAGCAGTCGACCTACAACTTCGAGCACGCGAACGTCGACCTGCTGTTCACGTTCTTCAACAGCTACGAAGCGGAAGCGAAGAAGATGATCGACGCGCAGCTCGCGCTGCCCGCGTACGAGCTCGTGCTGAAGGCCGGCCACACGTTCAACCTGCTCGACGCGCGCGGCGCGATCTCGGTCACGGAACGCGCGGCGTACATCGGCCGCATCCGCGCGCTGTCGCGTCTCGTCGCGCAGGCTTACTACGACTCGCGCGAGAAGCTCGGCTTCCCGATGCTCGGCAACCCGCCGGGCGTGCCGGGCCTCACCACCGACGCCCAGGACGCCGCCCAGCCGGCATGGGCGCCGCCGCTCAAGGTCGAACGCAAGATCGATCAGGACTGACGAGACGAGATTCAATCCACACATGACGCACAATCATCCCGCCCCCCTGCTCGTCGAACTGCTGACCGAAGAGCTGCCGCCGAAGGCCCTCGCACGCCTCGGCGACGCATTCGCCGAAGGCCTCGCGCAACGCCTCGCGGCGCGCGACCTCATCGAAGGCGAACTCGTATTCGAACGCTACGCCACGCCGCGCCGCCTCGCGGTCGTCGTGCAGAACGTGCGCGCCGTCGCGCCTGAAAAGCAGGTCCGCGAAAAGGTCCTGCCGGTGTCCGTCGCGCTCGACGCGGAGGGCCGGCCGACCGCCCCGCTCGCGAAGAAGCTCGCGGCGCTCGGCCATCCGAACCTGTCGATCGCCGATCTCGAGCGCGCGCAGGACGGCAAGGCCGAAGCGTTCTTCGTCAACTACTCGGCGGCCGGCGCGACGCTCGCCGACGGGCTGCAGGCCGCGCTCGACGAAACGCTCGAGAAGCTGCCGATCCCGAAGGTGATGACCTACCAGCGTCCGGACGGCTCCGACGTGAAGTTCGTGCGTCCGGTGCACCGCCTGACCGTGCTGCACGACGACCGCATCGTGCCCGTCACCGCGTTCGGCGTCGATGCCGGCGACACCACGCTCGGCCACCGCTTCCTGTCCGACGGCCTCGTCGCGATCCAGCATGCGCGCGCGTATTCCGACATGCTGCGCGACAAGGGCCGCGTGATCGCGCACTTCGCCGATCGCCGCGAAACGATCCGCACGCAGTTGAACGAGCACGCGAACGGCGACACGGTCGTGATGCCCGAGTCGCTGCTCGACGAAGTGACGTCGCTGGTCGAATGGCCGGTCGTCTATCCGTGCCGCTTCGAGGACGAATTCCTGCAGGTTCCGCAGGAATGCCTGATCCTCACGATGCAGACGAACCAGAAGTACTTCGCGCTCACCGACGTCGCCGGCAAGCTGCGCTCGCGCTTCCTGATCGTGTCGAACATCGAGACGAAGACGCCGGGCGAGATCATCGAAGGCAACGAGCGCGTCGTGCGCCCGCGCCTCGCCGACGCGAAGTTCTTCTTCGAGCAGGACAAGAAGAAGCCGCTCGCGGACCGCGTGCCGCTGCTCGCGAACGTCGTCTATCACAACAAGCTCGGCTCGGCGCTCGCACGCGTCGAGCGCCTCGAGGCGCTCGCCGGCGAGATCGCGCCCGCGATCGGTGCCGACGCCGCGCACGCGAAGCGCGCCGCGCGCCTCGCGAAGGCCGACCTGCTGACCGACATGGTCGGCGAGTTCCCGGAACTGCAGGGCACGATGGGCACGTACTACGCGCGCCACGACGGTGAGCCCGACGACGTCGCGCTCGCCTGCGCCGAGCATTACCAGCCGCGCTTCTCCGGCGACGCGCTGCCGACCACGCCGGTGTCCACCGCCGTCGCGCTGGCCGACAAGCTCGAGACGATCGTCGGCATCTGGGGCATCGGCCTCGCGCCGACCGGCGAGAAGGATCCGTTCGCGCTGCGCCGTCACGCGCTCGGCGTGCTGCGCCTGCTGCTCGAGAAACAGCTGCCGCTCGATCTCGTGTCGCTGCTGCGCACGGCCCATGCGCGCTTCGAAGGCGTGCCGGGCGTCGCCGAATCGACCGACGCGATCTTCGCGTTCTTCATCGACCGCCTGCGCGGCCTATTGCGCGAGCGCGGCTACTCGGCCGGCGAAGTCGACGCGGTGCTGAGCCTGAACCCGACGCGTGTCGACGATCTCGTCGCGCGCCTCGACGCGGTGCGCGAATTCACGCGCCTCGCGGAAGCCGAAGCGCTCGCGGCCGCGAACAAGCGGATCTCGAACATCCTGAAGAAGTCGGAAGGCGGCGCGAACGGCACGGTGCAGCCGACGCTGCTCGTCGAGGCCGCCGAGAAGGCGCTGCACGAGCAGCTCGCAGCCGTGACGCCGCACGTGCAGTCGCAGCTCGAGGCGCGTGCGTACACGGGCGCGCTGTCGGCGCTCGCCGCGCTGCGCGCGCCGGTCGACACGTTCTTCAACGACGTGATGGTCAACGCCGAGGATCCCGCGCTGCGCGCGAACCGTCTCGCGCTGCTGTCGGCGCTGCATCAGCAGATGAACTGCGTCGCCGACATCTCGAAGCTCGCCGCGTAAAGGCCGAACGATGCCGACCAGCCCCAACCGCAAGCTCGTCGTCCTCGATCGGGACGGCGTGATCAACGTCGATTCGGACGCGTTCATCAAGACGCCCGACGAGTGGATCGCGCTGCCCGGCAGCCTCGAGGCGATCGCACGACTCAACCACGCCGGCTATCGCGTGGTCGTCGCGACCAACCAGTCCGGCATCGGTCGCGGGCTGTTCGACATGGCCACGCTCAACGCGATGCATCTGAAGATGCATCGCGCGGCGGCCGCGGTCGGCGCGCGCATCGACGCGGTGTTCTTCTGCCCGCATACGTCGGAAGACCACTGCGACTGCCGCAAGCCGAAACCCGGCATGATGCAGATGATCGCCGAGCGCTTCGAGATCGATCCCGGTCACACGCCGGCCGTCGGCGATTCGCTGCGCGACCTGCAGGCCGGCGTCGCGGTCGGCTTCCGGCCGCACCTCGTGCTGACCGGCAAGGGCAAGAAGACGCTCGCCGCGGGCAACCTGCCGGACGGCACGCAGGTCCATGACGACCTGCGCGCGTTCGCACTCGACTTCCTTTCACACGAACACGAGTGATGCGGCCGCCGCGCGCATCCTCCCTACTGTCAGACCCACGCCGATGCGCTTCGTCCGCTCCCTGCTGCTGCTGATCTATTTCATCCTGTACACGGTGCCGTACGCCACCGCGTGCTTCATCGCCTTTCCGTTCATGCGCCCCGACGCGCGCTACTGGATGGCGGCCGGCTGGTGCAAGTCGACGCTGTGGGTCGTGCGCTGGCTGAACGGCATCCGCTACCGGATCGAAGGCTACGAGAACCTGCCCGACGGCCCGGCCGTGCTGCTGTCGAAGCACCAGTCCGCGTGGGAGACGCTCGCGTTTCCGGCGCTGATGCCGAAGCCGCTCTGCTACGTGTTCAAGCGCGAGCTGCTGTACGTGCCGTTCTTCGGCTGGGCGCTCGGGCTGCTGCACATGGTCAACATCAACCGCAAGGAAGGCAAGAATGCCTTCGTGTCGGTGATCCGCCAGGGCAAGAAGCGCCTGTCGGAAGGCGCGTGGATGATCATGTTCCCGGAAGGCACGCGCACGCCGGTCGGCAAGCAGGGCAAGTACAAGACGGGCGGCGCGCGCTTCGCGATCGAAACCGGCGCGCCGGTCGTGCCGATCGCGCACAATGCAGGTCGGGTGTGGCCGCGCAATTCGTTCACGAAGTTCCCGGGCGTCGTCACCGTGTCGATCGGCAAGCCGATTCCGGTCGAAGGCAAGACGCCTGACGTATTGAACTCGCAGGTCGAAGCATGGATCGAAGCGGAAATGCGCCGCATCGATCCCGATGCGTATCGCCAGCCGGGCAATGCCGGCACGCGCGATGCCGCACGCGTCTGAATCACCCGGATTGCAGCCGTTGCGTACGACGAAACGAAGCGAACTGATGAAAAAGCGTCCGCGGCCACGGCCTGCCATCGTGGCACTCGATCATCGCCAGATGGACCTGCCGCTCTTCGACGGGCCGGCAGCATCGCCGCCACCGTCGGCGCCCGCCGCGCTGCCGTCGCCGCCTGAAGCGGCTGCAGCGCCCGCAGTCCCCGCGGCGCCGCTCGATCCGGGTCCCGCACCCGATCGCTCCCGCGTCCGCACGTTCGCACTCGACAGCCGCGTGCTCGAATATCGGTTGAAGCGCTCCGCGCGCCGCACGATCGGCTTCACGATCGACGGCAGCGGGCTGTCGATCACTGCGCCGCGCTGGGTCACGCTCGCCGACATCGAAGCGGCGATCGCCGAGAAGCAGCGCTGGATCTTCGCGAAGCTCGCGGAGTGGAAAACCCGCACCGAGCAGCGCGCGCTGCCGCAGATCGACTGGCGCGACGGCGCGCAACTCCCTTATCTCGGCAAGACGATCACGATCGCGCTCGGCGCGGGCGCCGTCGCATTCGACGCCGATGCGCAACGGCTGTCGCTGCCGCTGCCCGTGCAAGCCGACATGCAGCAGATCAAGGATCGCGTGCAGGGCTGGCTGCAGGGCGAAGCGAAGCGGATCTTCGGCGAACGCCTGGCGGTCTACGCGGAACGGCTCGGCGTCACGTATTCGATGTATGCGCTGTCGTCGGCGGCGACGCGCTGGGGCAGCTGCTCGAGCGACGGCAAGATCCGGCTGAACTGGCGGCTGATCCACTTCCCGATGTCGATCGTCGACTACGTCGTCGCGCACGAGCTGTCGCACCTGCGCGAGATGAACCACAGTCCGGCCTTCTGGCAGACCGTCGAATCGATCTTCCCGGAATTCCGCGAAGCGCGGCACACGCTCAAGCATCACCCGCCCGAACTGCTGCCGGCGCTTTGACGCGATCGGCCGCACCAAAATACAAACGGGCGATGCGGATTCCTCCACATCGCCCGTTTTTCCTGCCCGCGACGCACATCGTGCGCTGCGCGCCCGGCGCTCAGTGCGCCTTCTTCTGAATGAACTCGATCTTGTAGCCGTCCGGATCCTCGACGAACGCGATCACGGTCGTGCCGTGCTTCATCGGGCCGGCTTCGCGGGTCACCTTGCCGCCTTGCGCCTTGATCTTGTCGCAGGCCGCGTAGGCATCGTCGACTTCCACCGCCAGATGGCCGAAGCCGTTGCCGAGATCGTAGGAGGGCGTATCCCAGTTGTGGGTCAGCTCGAGCACGGTGCCCGCGCTTTCCGCTTCGTAGCCGACGAACGCGAGCGTGAACTTGCCTTCCGGATAATCCTCGCGACGCAGCAGCTTCATGCCGAGCAATTCGGTGTAGAACTTGATCGAGCGGTCGAGATCGCCGACTCGCAGCATCGTATGCAGCAAACGCATGTGTTGTACTCCTGTGGGGACTTTCCAGAAGCGGAAATTCTACCGGAGTCGGGTCAATCCCGCCGCCGGCGCCCCGTGCGCCACCGGCCGATACCCAAGCATCCGCACGGCGAGCGCGAAGCCCGTGCGGCGGTGGAGATCACCGCGCCCGACGGCCCCGGCAAGTCCATCGATCGGGTAACATCCTTCCACTTCGCACCAAAAACGGGCATGCCGCCCGCAGCCAGAACGCGACCACCGCCTCATTCCAGCCACACCGCCTGCCGTGAGAAATCGCCGATTCGCGCGCGCCGGACGCGCCGTCCGTCCGCCGCTGACCATGTCCTTGCCCAAGTCTCTGCTCATGCCCCAGCCCGCTTCCCGCCGCATCGGCGAGGTCCGCCGATGACCGCGCTCGCCGGCACGCCCGTGCGACGCGCGCTCGACATGCGCGCGGTCGGCGTGATGCTGCTGCTGTGCGCGATCTGGGGCTTGCAGCAGGTCGCGATCAAGAGCACCAACGCGGCGATCCCGCCGATGTTCCAGGCCGGGCTGCGCTCGGTGATCGCCGCGCTCCTGCTGTGGGGCTGGGCACGCTCGCGCGGCACGCCGCTGTTCCGCGCGGACGGCACGCTCGGCGCGGGCATCGCGGCCGGTGCGCTGTTCGCCGGCGAGTTCATCTGCGTGTTCTTCGGGCTCACGCTGACGAGCGCGTCGCACATGGCGATCTTCCTGTACACGGCACCGTGCTTCACGGCGCTCGGCCTGCACCTGTTCGCGCCGGGCGAACGGCTGCAGCGCGTCCAGTGGGCCGGCGTCGGCCTCGCGTTCGCCGGCATCGCGCTCGCGTTCGCGGACGGCTTCCTGACGCCGCGCGCGCCCGGCGCATCGGTGCTGGCCGGGCTCGCCGGCGACGCGCTCGGGATCCTCGGCGGCGCGATGTGGGCCGCGACGACGGTCGTCGTGCGCTCGACGTCGCTCGCGCGCGCCAGCGCGAGCAAGACGCTGTTCTACCAGCTCGCGGTGTCGGCCGTCGTGCTGATCGCGCTCGCCGCGCTGCTCGGCCAGACGTCGTTCGCGCACGTCACGCCGATCGCGCTCGCGAGCCTCGCGTACCAGTCGGTGATCGTCGCGTTCGTCAGCTACCTGTCGTGGTTCTGGCTGCTGACGCGCTACAGCGCGTCGCGGCTGTCGGTGTTCACGTTCCTGTCGCCGCTGTTCGGCGTCGCGTTCGGCGTGCTGCTGCTAGGCGAATCGGTCGGCTGGCGCTTCATGTCGGCGGCCGCGCTGGTGCTGACCGGGATCGCGCTCGTCAACGCGCCGCCGCGCCGGCGCGCGTAGCGCGATGCGGACGCGGTCCGGCAGCGACGAAAGCCGTGCGAAAAAAAAGCTGCCCGCTCAGGGCAGCCTCGTCGATCGCGCTCGGGGCAGGCGCCAGGTGCGACGCCCGCATGCCGCTACTCCGCGGCCTTGCGCGCCGCTGCAAGCGCCTGCGCGACGCCGACATATTCGGCCACGCTGACATCCTCCGCGCGTCGCGCGAGATCGAAGCCGAGCGCGTCGAAATCGATCGTCTCGCGGTAGTCGCCGAGCGTATTGCGCAGCATCTTGCGGCGCTGCGAGAACGCGGCGGTGACGACTTCGCCGAGCAGCACGGGATCGACGTCCGGCAGTTCGTGCGGCTCATACGGAATCATCCGGACGATCGCCGAATCGACCTTCGGCGGCGGCTGGAACGATTCCGGCGGCACGTCGAGCATCTTCTCCATCACATAGCGGTACTGTAGCATCACCGACAGTCGCGAGAACGCCTTCGTGCCCGGCTCCGCGACCATCCGTTCGACGACTTCGTTCTGCAGCATGAAATGCTGGTCGATGACCGCGTCGGCGAACGTCATCAGGTGAAACAGCAGCGGGCTGGAAATGTTGTACGGCAGGTTGCCGACGATCCGCAGCGACGGCTTGTCGCCGGGTGCCGCGAGCGAGCGGAAGTCGAACGCGAGCGCGTCGCCCGCGTGCAGCTCCAGCAGCGCGCCGAAGCGCTGCTGCAGGCGCCCGATCAGGTCGCGGTCGAGCTCGACCGCATGCAGCGGCGACTCGGGCGTCGCGAGACGCGCGATCAGCGGCTCGGTCAGCGCGCCGAGGCCGGGGCCGATCTCGACCATCCGCTGGCCGCGCGCGGGGCCGATCGTCGCGACGATCGAGTCGATCACGCCGTGATCGACGAGGAAGTTCTGCCCGAAGCGCTTGCGCGCGAAGTGGCCTTGGTGCTGTCTGCTGTTCGACATCGACTGAGAAAAACGAAAAATACGACGAATGAGGTCAGGCTCGTGCGTGTCAGGCCGCGCGGCGATGGCGCGCCATCGTGACGGCCGTGTCGAGCGCGGCGACCATGCTGCCCGGAGCCGCGCGGCCCGTGCCGGCCAGATCCAGCGCCGTGCCGTGATCGACCGACGTGCGGATGATCGGCAGCCCGAGCGTGACGTTGATGCCCTCGCCGAAGGTCGCATACTTCAGCACGGGCAAGCCCTGATCGTGGAACATCGCGAGCACGCAATCGGCGCCCTCGAGATGGCGCGGCTGGAACAGCGTGTCGGCCGGATACGGGCCGCGCGCGTCGATGCCCTGCGCTTGCGCGCGTGCGAGCGCCGGCGAGATCACGTCGATCTCCTCGCGCCCGAGATAGCCGTTCTCGCCCGCGTGCGGGTTCAGCCCCGTCACGAGGATGCGCGGCGCCGCAAGACCGAAGTCGCGCCGCAGGTCGCGATCGACGATCGCCAGCGTCTCGACGAGCCCGTCGATCGTCAGCGCGGCCGACACGTCCTTCAGCGGCAGGTGCGTGGTCGCGAGCGCGACGCGCAGCGGCCGCTCGCCCGTGCCTGCCAGCATCATCACGACGCGCGGCGTGTGCGTGCGTTCCGCAAGGTATTCGGTATGGCCGGTAAACGGCACGCCGGCATCGTTGATCGTGCTCTTCTGCAGCGGTGCGGTGACGATCGCGTCGAACCGGCCCGCCACCGCGCCGTCGATCGCGGCATCGAGCAGCCCGAGCACGTAGCGGCCGTTGGCCGGGTCGAGCTTGCCCGCCTGCGCGGGCACGGCGAGCGGATGATGCTCGACCGACACCGGCTCGCCGCCGGCGAGCACCGCCCGGTCGGCACCGACGGCCGCCGCGCGTGCGTCGAGCAGCGCGGCATCGCCGAGCACGGTGAAATGCGCACCGGGCCAGCGCCGCGCGGCATCCTGCAACGCCTGCACGGTCAGCTCCGGGCCGACACCCGCGGGTTCGCCGGTCGTGATCGCGATCTGCAGCGCGGATGCCGTCATGCGAAGCTCGCTCAGTTCGCCGGGCCGACGCCGCCGATCTTGTACTGCACGTACGACGAATCGCGCAGTTCACGCAGCCAGTCGGCGTACGCCTGCTCGGCCTTGCGCTGGCCGATCGCCTGGCGCGCGATATCCATCTGCTGCTGCACCGAGCCTTCCGCCTCGCGGCGCTCGACCACCTGGATCAGGTGGTAGCCGTACTCGGTGCGAATCGGCTGGCTGATCTGGCCGGCCTGCAGGTTGTTCATCGCGCGCTCGAATTCCGGCACGGTCTCGCCCGGGCTGATCCAGCCGAGATCGCCGCCCTGCGACGCCGAACCGTCCTGCGAGTAGGTGCGCGCGAACTTCTCGAAATCGCCGCCGGCCTCGACCTGCTTGCGGATGTCCTGCAGTTGCTGGCGTGCCTGGCCTTCCGACTTGCCTTCGCCGACGCGCAACAGGATGTGGCGCACGTGCGTCTGGACGATCTTCGGTGCCGCGGCGGTCGCGCCCTGGCTCTGGCGGCGGTCGACGAGACGCACGATCTCGAAGCCGTCCGGCACGCGGATCAGCGTCGGATTGACCTGGCCGGGGCGGAGCTTCGACGCGGCTTCGACGACGTCGGCCGGCAGCGCGGACGGCGCCTTGAAGCCGAGGTCGCCGCCCTTCTTCGCGTCGTTCGCTTCCGAGTTGTTCTTCGCGAGCTTCTCGAAATCGGCGCCCGACGTGGCCTGCTGCAGCAGCGCGTCGGCCTTCTTCTGCGCGGCTTCGATGTCGGCTTGCGGCGCGTTGGTCGGCGCCTTGATGAAGATGTGCTGGAAGCGCAGGTCCTGCTGCTGCGATGCGCTCGGCCCGCGCTGGCTCGCGATGTAGTTCGCGACCTCGGCATCCGACACGGTGATCTTGCCGTCGACCTCGCGCTCGCGCAGCTTCGACAGCATCAGCTCGGTGCGGGCGTCGCTCGTGAACACGCTCCAGGGCACGCCTTGCGCGACGATGCGCGCGCGGTACTGCTCGAGCGTCATCCCGTTCGCCTGCGCGAGGCGCTGCAGCGTGGACTGCACGGTGGCATCGTCGATGCGGATCCCGTCGTCCTTGGCCTTCTGCACCTGGATGCGTTCGAGCACCATCTGGTTCAGCACCTGCGCGCGCAGCTGGTCGGCCGGCGGGACGGGCGCGTTCTGCTGCTGCAGCCGGCGCGAGATCAGGCCGACGCGCTGGTCGAGTTCGCGACCCGTGATCACGTCGTTGTTGACGACCGCGACGACTTCGTCGGCAAGCTGCGCGCCATGCGAACCAAGCGCCTGCGCCGCGGCCGGCGCAGCGGCGAGCAGCGCGGCGGCGGCGGCGAGGCTGGACACGACTGCCGCGAAACGAAGGGTTTTCTTCATTGCCACTGATACTCCATTGAAATCGTGCTGACCGGTGCAGACAAGCCGGCGTTACTCGTAGTTGCTGAAGCGGGACATCGGCGGCGGCGCGGACGGCAGCGGCGTATAGCCCGGCACCCCGGCGCGGAATGCGGCCACGAGACCGTTGTCGACGCTCGACAGCCCCTTCAACGTCAGCTGCATCATGAAGCGCGTCGACGAATTCTGCTGCCCCGACGTGTTCACGCCGTTCGCGTACCGCTGGACCCCGACTCCGAGCGCCCAGCAATCCGCGTCGTATTGTAAGCCGAGCAGACCGTCGACGACCCGGTCGGCGGCCAGGTCGTAGTTGAAGCGGCCGATCGCATACAGGCGGCGCGTGAGCGGCCACTGCGCGGACACCAGGAACTGGTTGATCGGTTGGTTGTCGAGCGTCGTGTTCGCACGCGTGTAGCGGTAGCCGACGTTGATCACGCGGCGCTCGCCCGGGCTGAAACCGAAACCGATGCTCGACTTCACGAGCTGGTTGTTGTTCTGGTTGTACTGGAACGCCGTCTCCGACATGAAGCCTGAGCCGAGTTTCAGCGCGGCGCCGACGATCAGGTCGGAGTGGCGCGCCAGCACGGCGCTCTGGCCGGAGTTCAGCGTCACGCGCTGGTCGGCGAAATAGTACTGCTGCGCGACCACGAAGCGCGCGCGCTCGTCGCCGGTGCGCGGATCGATGAAGCGCGACGTCAGGCCGGCCGTGATCCGGTTCGCATCGGCGATCCGGTCGTTGCCGACGAACGTGTTCGGCTGGTAGATCTCCGCGAGGCCGAAGTCCGATTCCGCGGTGTCGAACAGCGGCGCGTTCGACTGGTCGCGATACGGCGTGTACACGTAGTACAGGCGCGGCTCGAGGGTCTGGATGAAGTCCTGGCCGAACAGGCGCACCGAGCGGTCGAAGATCAGGCCCGAGTCGAAGCTCACGGTCGGGATCGACTCGGTGAAGTGCTTCGGGCTGTTCGGCGTGCTCGACGACAGGTGGTTCAGGTCGTACGACGCGAAGTGGTACTGGACCTTCGGCACGGCGAAGTAGCCGGGGCCGTACACACCGTACGCGATATACGGGTTGAAGACGATCCGGTCGCCTTCGGTCATGTCGGCGGTCGTGATGCGGAACCGCGAATAATCGGCTTCCGCGCCGAAGTCGAAGCCGCCGACGTTGTACTTCGTGTACTTCACGTTCAACTGCGGCTCGCGGCTGTACGGCGCGATCGACGGCGGCAGCGTCTGCCAGTGCTGGTAGCGCGCGAGCACCGACCACGGGCCGTTGTTGTACGTGAGGCCGGCTTCCTGCTGGTACAGCGTCTGCGTCCCGTTGATGAACTGGTTCATCGACCCAAGGTCTTCGGGATACGTGTTGTCCGAGACCTTGTTGTAGTAGACGTAGCCGCCGAAACCGCCGCCGAAGTTCTGCTGGTGCTGCCAGTAGATCGCGTAGCGGTTGCGGTGCGCGAGCCGGTCGTCCGGCAGGTAATTGGCCGTAAACGTGCCCGAATACGACGGCGACAGGTAGCGGAACGTCGCTTCGGTCTGCACGCCGCGCCGCGAGATGATGCGCGGCGTGATCGTCAGGTCGCGGTTCGGCGCGATGTTGAAGTAGTACGGCAGCGACAGCTCGAACCCGTTGTTCGAGTTCATCGAGAACGTCGGCGGCAAGAGGCCGCTGCGCCGCTCGCCCGACAGCGGGAACGTCATCCACGGGCTCGCGAAGATCGGCACGCCCTGGAAGAACAGCACGCCGTTGCGCGCGGTGCCTTCGTCGGCGCCGGTATCGAAGTCGAAGCGACTGCCCTTGATGTACCACGCGGGGTTCGTCGAGCACTGGCACGCGGTGTAGGTGCCGTTGACGAACACCGAGCGCTCGCTGTCGAGCAGGTCGACGCGCTCCGCGCTGCCGGAGCCGCCCGTCACGTTGAAGTGGTACTTCGGCGCCGTCATGAAGCCCTGGTTCGCCTCGACCTTCAGATGCGCCTCGGGGCCCGCGAACGACGTGCCGCCGTTGACCACCCTGACCTGGCCGTACGCGTCGGCCATGTCGGTATCCTGATCGTAGTGGAGCGCGTCGGCCTTCACGACCGCGTCGCCGCGGCGCAGCTCGGCCGAGCCCTTCGCGGCGAGGTCCTGATCGGCCGTGCCGCTCGTATGGTCGGCAATCACGAAGGTGGCCGGCTTCGCGCCGTCCTTCAGCGGATGATCCTCGAGCTGCGGGGCGAGACGCAGGTCCCACGGCGAGTCGAGCGGCTGCGGCTGCGCGGCCGCGCCCGACAGCTGCGCGTGCGACACGGCCGGCACGAGGCCGGGCACGGCCAGGAGCGCGAGCGCGAGCCGCCGTTTGCGCGGCGCCCCGTCACCGGGGAAGACATTCGGGAATAGCGGTTTGGGCGGCATCTATCGTTTGGCGAATCGCCCCTTGTCAACCGCAGCTGCACGGCACATTCGCGCGCGGCGGGCCGCACCGTCGCACCGCGACTGCGGCTGAGCGCAAACCGGGGAGACGATCGGGCGGACGGCGCGACAGGCGGCGGGCCTGCACGGCGGAAGCTGACGCGGGGCGCGTCAAAAAAGTCGTGGGGTATTATATGGCAAGACGTTCCCCCCTCCGCCGAGTTTCATGACGCCCCCATCCGCCGCATCCCAGCCCGACGCCCGCCTCGAAGCCCTGACCGCGTGGCTGCTACCGCTCGCCGAGCGCTTCGCCCTCGACCTGACGACCCTCGCGCCCGCGTCGTCGGACGCCAGTTTCCGCCGCTATTTCCGTGTCGCGTCGGCCACGAGCCCCGGCGGCTCGCTGGTCGCGGTCGACGCGCCGCCGCCCGAGAAGTGCCGTGAATTCGTCCAGGTCGCGCAGCTGCTCGCCGCGGCCGGCGACCACGTGCCGGACGTGCTGGCCCACGATTTCGACGCCGGCTTCATGCTCGTGTCCGACCTCGGCCGCACGTCGTACATCTCGGTGCTCGATCCGGCCGACCCGGTCGCCGCGCGGCCGCTGATGCGCGATGCGCTCGACGCGCTGATCCGCTTCCAGCTCAGCTCGAAGCCGGACGTGCTGCCGCCGTTCGACGAGGCGTTCCTGCGCCGCGAGATGGAGCTGCTGCCCGAGTGGTTCGTCGGCCGCCATCTCGGCAAGCCGGTCACCGATGCGATGCGCGGCACGCTCGACCGTACCTTCGCGCTGCTGGTCGCGAGCGCCCATGCGCAGCCGCAGGGCTTCATGCTGCGCGATTTCATGCCGCGCAACCTGATGGTGTGCGCGCCGAACCCGGGCGTGCTCGACTTCCAGGACGCCGTGTACGGGCCGCTGACGTACGACGTCGTGTCGCTGTTGCGCGACGCGTTCATCAGCTGGGACGAGGAGTTCGAGCTCGACTGCTTCGCGTACTACTGGGAAAAGGCGAAGAAGGCCGGCCTGCCGGTCGATCCGGACTTCGGCGAGTTCTACCGCCAGCTCGAATGGATGGGGCTGCAGCGCCACATCAAGATCCTGGGGCTGTTCGCGCGCATCAACTACCGCGACGGCAAGCCGCACTACCTGAACGACCTGCCGCGCTTCCTGAATTACGCGCGCAAGGTCGCGCTGCGCTACCGCCCGCTCGTGCCGTTCGCGAAGCTGCTCGACGAACTCGAGGGCAAGGGCGCGGCCGACGTCGGCTATACGTTCTGACCGCCCTCACCGTCCTTCCCCTCAGCCGAACATGAGCACTACCCTGACCACGGCGATGATCTTCGCCGCCGGCCGCGGCGACCGGATGCGCCCGCTGACCGATACCCGCCCGAAACCGCTGCTCGAAGCCGGCGGCAAGCCGCTGATCGTCTGGCAGATCGAGGCGCTCGCGCGTGCGGGCATCGAGACGATCGTGATCAACCACGCGTGGCTCGGCGAACAGCTCGAGGCAACGCTCGGCGACGGTTCGCGCTGGGGCGTGCGGCTCGCGTACTCGGCCGAAGGCGACGCGCTGGAAACCGCCGGCGGGATCGCGCAGGCGCTGCCGCTCATCGAGCGCGATGGCCGGCCGACGGTGTTCGCGGCGGTCGCGGGCGACGTGTACTGCGCGTTCGACTACCGGACGCTCGCGCCGCGCGCCGCGCAGATGGCCGCGCTCGATGCGCCCGCGATGCATCTCGTGATGGTGCCGAACCCGCCGTTCCATCCGGACGGCGATTTCGTGCTCCGCGACGACGGCCGGCTGGCGCTCGCCGGCGCGCCGCGCGTCACGTTCGGCAGCATCGGCGTGTACGACACGCGGATGTTCCGCGACATCGTGCCCGGCACGCACCGGCCGCTCACGCCCTACTTCAAGGCGACCATCGAGGCCGGCCGCGCGAGCGGCGAATTGTATGAAGGAATCTGGGAGAACGTCGGCACGCCCGCCCAGCTCGGCGAACTCGACGCGCGGCTGCGCGCCGCCGCGGGCTGATCGTTTCGCGGCTGACCGCGCCCGGGCCACCCGGCGCGGCAGCCACGCTCACGCGGCCTCGGCCGCTTCCCCGCCCGCCGCCGCGCGCTGCTGCTGCAGCGCCCACATCTGCGCATACAGCCCGTCCGCGCGCACGAGTTCGTCGTGCGTGCCGCGCTCGACGATCCGCCCGTGGTCCATCACGAGAATCTGCTGCGCGTGCACGACCGTCGACAGCCGGTGCGCGATCACGAGCGTCGTGCGATGCCGCGCGATCTGGTCGAGCTCGTGCTGGATCGCGCGCTCCGAGCGCGAATCGAGCGCCGACGTCGCCTCGTCGAACAGCAGCACCGGCGGATCCTTCAGCAGCGTGCGCGCGATCGCGACGCGCTGCTTCTCGCCGCCCGACAGTTTCAGCCCGCGCTCGCCGACCGGCGTGTCATAGCCCTTCGGCAAGGTCTCGATGAAGTCGTGGATGTGCGCGGCGCGCGCGGCCGCGATCACTTCGTCGCGGCTCGCGGTCGGCCGGCCGTACGCGATGTTGTAGTAGATCGAGTCGTTGAACAGCACGGTGTCCTGCGGCACGATCCCGATCGACGCGCGCAGCGAGTCCTGCGTGACGTCGCGAATGTCCTGGCCGTCGATCCGGATCGCGCCGCCCGCCTGCCGGTCGAGATCGTAGAAGCGGAACAGCAGCCGCGACAGCGTCGACTTGCCGGACCCGCTGTGGCCGACCACCGCGGTCGTCGTGCCCGCGTCGATCGTAAACGTCACGTCGTGCAGGATCTGCCGCGACGCTTCGTACGAGAAGTTCACGTGCTCGAAGCGCACCTGCGCGCCGGCCACCGCAAGCGGCCTCGCGTCGGGCGCATCCGCGACTTCCTTCGCGGCCGACAGCAACCCGAACATCCGGTCCATGTCGGTGAGGCTCTGCTTCAGCTCGCGATACACGACGCCGAGAAAATTCAGCGGAATGTAGAGCTGCAGCATGAACGTGTTGATCAGCACGAGATCGCCGAGCGTCAGCTTGCCGGCCAGCACGCCCTGCGTCGCGCGCCACAGGATGAACACGAGCCCGGTGCCGATGATCGCCTGCTGGCCGAAGTTCAGCACCGACAACGAGTTCTGCGAACGGATCGCGGCCTTGCGGTAACGCTTCAGGTTCTCGTCGTAGCGCTGCGCCTCCCACTCCTCGTTGCCGAAGTACTTCACCGTCTCGTAGTTGATCAGCGAATCGATCGCCCGCGAGTTCGCGCGCGAATCGAGCTCGTTCATCGTGCGGCGAAAGTGCGTGCGCCAGTTGGTGACCTTCACGGTGAACACGATGTACGTGACCAGCGCCGCGAACGTCACGTACGCGTAATACGCCTCGTACTTGACCACGAAGAAGCCGAGCACGAGCCCGACCTCGACGAGCGTCGGCAGGATGCTGTACAGCGAATAGGAAATCAGTTGCTGGATGCCGCGCGTGCCGCGCTCGATGTCGCGCGACATGCCGCCCGTCTGGCGTTCGAGATGGAAGCGCAGCGACAGCCCGTGCAGATGCCGGAACACCTGCAGCGCGAGCTGGCGCACCGCGCTCTCGGTGACCTTCGAGAACAGGATCTCGCGCAGCTCGGTGAACAGCGACGTCGACAGCCGCACGAGCGCATAGGCGATGACCAGCAAACCGACGCCGCCCGCGAGCACGATGCCGGCCGACTGCTCCGCGCGGCCGAGCGCGGTGAGCTGCTGCACGGCGGACAGGTGATCGACGATGCGCTTCATCACGACCGGCACGCCGAGGTTCGCGACCTTCGCGCCGATCAGGCAGCCGAGCGCGAGCGCGACGCGCCATTTGTAGGTAGCGAGGTACGGCAGCAGCGACCGGATGGTCTGCCAGTCGTTGCGGGGCCCGGTCGGAGCCGGCGCGGGCTCGCCGGAAGCGGAATATCGGCGCATGGGGATCAGGATCGGCGGCGGTGCCGCACGCGTGCCGCGGCGGCCGACTCGCCCGCTTTCTCGTACAATTTGCGAACGTTGTATTGTCGCAGAAGCCGCTACGCGCCGCTGCCGGCGCCCTCGCCGGCCGGCCTGCGCGCGGCGGCGCATTTATTACAGGATGAAAGCCTCCGCCATGACCGATTCGACCCTCGAACTCCCGCAAAAGCAGCCCGCGCTGCGCGTCGTCCCGCAACCGCACGACGCGAACGTCCACGGCGACGTGTTCGGCGGCTGGATCATGTCGCAGGTCGACATCGCCGGCTCGATCCCCGCGAGCCAGCGCGCGAACGGCCGCGTCGCGACGGTCGCGGTCAATTCGTTCGTATTCAAGCAGCCGGTGTTCGTCGGCGACCTGCTGAGCTTCTACGCGACCATCATGCGCACCGGCAACACGTCGATCACGGTCGACGTCGAGGTGTACGCGCAGCGCATGCGCCTGATGGGCGAAATCGTGAAGGTCACCGAAGCGACTCTCACCTACGTCGCGACCGGCCCCGACCGCAAGCCGCGTCAGCTGCCGCCGCTGTAACGACGCATGCGCGCCGCGCGGCGGCGCCGCATCCGGCCCGTCAGTGCGTGGCCGTCAGCCCGAACTCCCGCATCGCGGGCACGAAGTCGTGATTGAGCTTCGGCTTGCGCGACAGCTTCACCAGCACGTAGCGCTGGAACGGCGCGAGCCGCTGCCACTGCGCGAGCGCGGGCGCCGGCAGCCCGGCCAGCGCGCTCTGCTGCACGAGCGCGTCCGGCACCGAGTCGGTCGCGCGCCAGCTCGGCTGCTCGTCCGGCTGAAACCACGACGGTTCGAGGTCGGCATGCGTGCGCAGCATTTCGAACAGCGCGTGATCGAAATTGGGCTCGATCGCGGTGTCGTCGTCGGCCGGAAAGCGCGCGAGCAGCTTGCGGTCCTCGAGCGGCAGCAGTTGCCACTGCTCCAGCGAAATCCGCAGACCGAAACGGTCGAGATTGAAACGCACGATCATCGGGATGTACGTGAGGTTTTCCGACGAATCGTGTTCGAAATTGAATAGCAGCGGAGCGTCGCTGAGTCCCATGGTCGTTACCTGAGTGGCGGATGCCGGCGCGGCCGGCCTGCCTGAGGTATTTTAGAACCTCTGCGCGCGAGCGGCGGACCCGATCGCCGCCGCCCCTGCCTCGAATCAACGGGAGTGCTCGTGAATCCGACCGAAACAGAAGAGCCGCGCGGCGCGATCGAGCTGTCCGTGCGCCGCACGCGCGGCGGCGCCGTCGAAACCGCGCACGACTACGTCGGCCAGGAATGGCCGGTCGCGCTGGTCTTCAACGGCATCTCGCACGCGGTGATGATGTGCACGCCGCGCGACCTCGAGGCGTTCGCGGTCGGCTTCGCGATCTCGGAAGGGATCGTCGAGCGCGGCAGCGACATCAAGGACATCGACGTGATCCTGCACGCCGACGCGCCGCTGCCGCACGCGGAGGTGCATCTGGAAGTCGTCCAGCAGGCGTTCGCCGCGCTGAAGGACCGGCGCCGCGCGCTCGCGGGGCGTACCGGCTGCGGCGTGTGCGGCATCGAAAGCATCGACCTGCTCGACCTCGCGCCCGAACGCGTACCCGACACCGGTTTTCTCACGCGCCTCGCGCCCGACGCGCTCGCGCGCGCGGCCCACGGGCTGCCGGCGCACCAGGCGCTCACGCAGCTCACCGGCGGCCTGCACGCGGCCGCGTGGTGCGACGCAACAGGCGCGATCCGGATGGCGTTCGAGGACGTCGGCCGCCACAACGCGCTCGACAAGCTGATCGGCGCGCTCGTGCTGGCGCGCGCCGACGCGACCGACGGTTTCGTGTTCCTGTCGAGCCGCGCGAGCTACGAGCTCGTGCGCAAGTCGGCGCGGGTCGGCATTCCGATGGTCGCGACGATCTCCGCGCCGTCGTCGCTCGCGATCGAGATCGCGAAGGCGGCCGGCCTGCGGCTCGTCAGCTTCTGCCGCGAAACCGGCCACGTCGATTACGGCACCGCCTGAGCGGTCGCAGCGGGCGCGTTGCCCGCGGCTTCGGGAACCGCCCCCTGCCGCGCGCCCGCCGCGGCCGGCGCGCGCAGCTCGGGCGCCGCCTCGCTCGTCACGTTTCCGCGATAGTCGGTCCAGAGCTTGCGGTCGGTGTCATAGAGCTTGCAGCGGCGGGCCGTGTCGAAGTACCAGCGCCAGCCGAAGCGCTGCACGACGATCCGCCCGGGCAGCATGTCCTCGAGCTTCGCCTGCGCCGGCTTGAGCCGGTACAGCGGCACGCTCATGTCGACGTGATGCGCCGTGTGCTCCATGATGTGGTGCAGCAGGCCGCCGATACCGAACGGAAACGTCAGGTGCAGCGTGGTCGACACGAACGGTGCGGCATTCGACCATTCGGCGCGGTTCGCGTGCCATGCGATGCGCGGGTCGGTATGGTGGACATACACGACGAAGCCGATCATCGAGCACCAGAACAGGAACGGCACGAGCACGCCGGTCGCGAGCAGCAGCGCGACGGATTGCTGCGTCTCGATCGCCACCCCGACGACGGCGGAGATCCACACGGCCGCGAAGCCCGTCACCAGCAGGCAGTCGCGCCGGAATACCGGCCGCGACGCACCGATATAGCCCCGGGTCGGGAAATACATCCGCAGCCACCAGATCTCGACGAGATAGTAGAGGCCCGGTGCCCATCCGCTCCGGTAGATGCGATCCAGCCACCGCCGCGCCGGCGACAGCGCGGCGAATTCCGCCGGCGTATGCGGCGCCCACACGAAATCGAAGCCCTTCAGGTTCGTATAGCCGTGATGCACGACGTTGTGCCCGACTTCCCACAGGCTGTAAGGCGTCAGCGACGGCAGGAAGGCGATGCGGCCGAGCCAGCGGTTCAGCCGGCGGTCGGGCGTCAGGCTCTGATGGCACGCATCGTGCCCGATGATGAACAGTCGCCCGGTGATGAACCCGGCGGCCATCCCGCAGGCGATCTTGCCGACCGTCGACGGGATCAGCAGCGCGCCGGCGAACGCCGCGAACAGCAACAGGTAGTCGAGCACGAGCAGCAGGATCGGGCGCACGATCTCGCGCGTGGCGAACGGCACGAGCCATGCGCGGATGACCTTGCGGTGCGGGATCGGCTCGTCGGCGCGAACCGGTGTCTGGGAATCGTTGTTGACCATGATGCAGAAAGGCATGCGATTCGCACGCCCGAAAGAAAAGGAGCCGTGCGGCACGCACGGCGCAGCGGGACGGGACGAACCGCGCCCCGGGCCGGTTATCGCGACATCATGTTCATGCTGACGTTGTGCATCACCCACAGCGTCCCGACGATCAGGATCAGCGCGGTCAGCACCGTATAGCTGAACGCCATCACGTTCCAGCGCTGGCTGGACGACGCGTTCATGTGCAGGAAGCAGACGAGATGCACGACGATCTGCACGAATGCGAGCCCCGCGAGCGCGATGATCGCCGCCTTCGGCGCCAGCATGCCGCCCATCACGAGGCCGAACGACGCGGCCGTCAGCAGCACCGACAGCACGAAACCGACGAGGTAGCCGCCGGCCGTGCCGTGCGCGTCATCGTGGTGGATGAGTTCCGAATGGGCCATTTAGAGCACGCTCGCGAGATAGACGAAGGAAAACACGCAGATCCAGACGATGTCGAGGAAGTGCCAGAAGAGGCTCAGGCAGGTGAGGCGCCGGAAGTCGCGCTCCGTCATGCCGGGGCCGCGGGCGATCTGCACGACGAGCACGACCATCCACAACAGACCGACCGCCACGTGCAGCCCGTGCGTGCCGACGAGCGCGAAGAACGCCGACAGGAATGCGCTGCGCTGCGGGCCCGCACCCTGGGCGATCAGGTGCGAGAACTCGCGCAGTTCCATCGAGAGGAACGCGGCGCCCAGCACGAACGTCACCGCGAGCCACACGAACACCGCGCCGCGCCGGCGCCGCTGTGCGCCGAGCATCGCGAACCCGTACGTGATGCTCGACAGCAGCAGCGCCGCCGTCTCGAGCGCGACGCCCGGAATGTCGAACAGGTCCTTCGCGGTCGGACCGCCGGCGAACTGGTTGCCGAGCACCGCGAACGTCGCGAACAGCGACGCGAAGATCACGCAGTCGGTCATCAGGTACAGCCAGAAGCCGAACACCGAATGCGACGGCGGATGGTGGTGCGCGGCCGGATGACGGGCGGCGCCCGCGAGAGATTGATACGACATCAGTTCGTCTCCAGTTCGACTTCCGGCGCCGGCGTGCCGATCCGCACACCCGCGCGTTGTTCCTCGATCTTGCGGACGGTATCCGCCGGAATGTAATAGCCGTCGTTGTCCTGTGCGCTGTACAGCACCACCGTCGCGACGATGCCGACGAGCGCGGCGATCGCGAGCCACCAGATGTGCCAGACGAGCGCGAAGCCGAGCAGCAGGCTGAAGATGCCGACGAAGAAGCCCGCGCTCGTGTTCGACGGCATGTGGATGTCTTCGTACCTGACGTTCTTGCCGAGGCCGAGCCCGAGGCCCTTCGCCTTGCGATACGCGAGTTCGTCGAGTTCGTGCACGTTCGGGAGCACCGCGAAGTTGTAGACGGCAGGCGGCGACGACGTCGCCCATTCGAGCGTGCGGCCGTTCCACGGGTCGCCCGTCGCGTCGCGATACTGCGGCTGGTTGCGATTGCGCCAGCCGACCCACACCGATGCGACCTGGCACAGTACGCCGATCGCGATCAGCGCGACGCCGAACGCGGCGGCGACCAGCCACGGATGCCATGCCGGGTTGTCGTAGTGGTTCAGGCGGCGCGTCATGCCCATGAAGCCGAGCACGTACAGCGGCACGAACGACGCGTAGAAGCCGAGGAACCAGCACCAGAACGCGCGCTTGCCGAACTTCTCGTCGAGCCGGAAGCCGAACACCTTCGGGAACCAGTAGTGAACGCCCGCGAAGTAGCCGAACACGACGCCGCCGATGATCGCGTTGTGGAAGTGCGCGATCAGGAACAGGCTGTTGTGCAGCACGAAATCCGCGCCCGGAATCGCCATCATCACGCCGGTCATCCCGCCGAGCGTGAACGTGACCATGAAACCGATCGTCCACAGCACCGGCGCCGTGAATTCGATGCGGCCGCGATACATCGTGAACAGCCAGTTGAAGATCTTCACGCCGGTCGGGATCGCGATGACCATCGTCATGATCCCGAAAAATGCGTTGACGTCGGCCCCCGAGCCCATCGTGAAGAAGTGATGCAGCCACACGAGGAACGCGAGCACCATGATCACGCACGATGCATAGACCATCGTCCGGTAGCCGAACAGCGGCTTCTTCGCGAACGTCGCGATGACTTCCGAATAGATGCCGAACGCGGGCAGCACGAGGATGTACACCTCCGGATGCCCCCACGCCCAGATCAGGTTCAGGTACAGCATCGCGTTGCCGCCGGCTTCGTTGGTGAAGAAATGCATGTCGAGGTAGCGATCGAGGCCGAGCAGCGCGAGCGCGACGGTCAGGATCGGGAACGTCGCCATGATCAGCACGTTCGAGCAGAGCGCGGTCCACGTGAACACCGGCATCTTCATCAGCGTCATGCCCGGCGCGCGCATCTTGATGATCGTCACGAAGAAGTTGATCGACGTGATCAGCGTCCCGACGCCCGAGATCTGCAGCGCCCACAGGTAGTAGTCGACCCCGACGCCCGGGCTGAACTGCAGCTCCGACAGCGGCGGATACGCGAGCCAGCCCGTCTGCGCGAATTCGCCGATCACGAGCGAAACGTTCATCAGGATCGCGGCGACCGCCGTCATCCAGAAGGAGAGCGAGTTCAGGAACGGGAACGCGACGTCGCGCGCGCCGATCTGCAGCGGCACGATCAGGTTGAAGAACGCGACCAGCAGCGCCATCGCCATGAAGAAGATCATGATCACGCCGTGCGCGGTGAAGACCTGGTCGTAGTGATGCGGCGGCAGGTAGCCGGGGCCGTTGTACGCGAGCGCGAGCTGCAGGCGCATCATCACGGCGTCCGCGAAGCCGCGCAGCAGCATCAGCACCGCGACGACCAGGTACATCACGCCGATCTTCTTGTGATCGACGGACGTCAGCCATTCGCTCCACAGCCATTTCCACCGGCCCGCGACCGTCAGCGCGGCGACGATGCCCAGCACGACGAGCCCCATGAAGGCGCTCGCCCCCATGATGATGGGCTGATCGAACGGAATCGCCGAAAGAGTCAGTTTTCCGAACATGCGTTACCCCTTCGTCGTGCAGGCGGCGTCCTTCGGGTCGAGGACGTGGCCGTTGTTGTATTTCGCGATGATGTTGTGGAACAGCTTCGGGTCGACCGACGAGAAATAGCGCACGGGCGCCTTCTCGCCCGGCTGCGCGACCGTGCCGTACGCGGTCATGTCGAGCCGGTCGGACGACGCCTTCACCTTCCGCACCCACGCATCGAACTGCTCGCGCGGCTCGGCGAGCGTGCGGAACTTCATGTCGGAGAAGCCGCGGCCGCTGTAGTTGGCGGACACGCCTGCGTAGTCGCCCGCCTCGTCGGCGATCAGGTGCAGGCGCGTCTGCATGCCGGCCATCGCATAGACCTGGCTGCCGAGCTGCGGGATGAAGAACGAGTTCATCACCGAGTCGGACGTGATGCGGAAATTCACCGGCGTGCCGACCGGAATCGCGAGCTGGTTCACCGACGCGATGCCGAGTTCCGGATAGATGAACAGCCACTTCCAGTCGAGCGCGACGACCTCGACATTGATCGGCTTGACCGACGATTCGATCGGCTTGTACGGGTCGAGCTCGTGCGTCGTCCGCCACGTGAGCACGCCGAGGAACAGGATGATCAGCGTCGGCACCGTCCAGATCACGACCTCGATCGCGGTCGAATGCGACCAGTTCGGCGCGTAGGCGGCGTTGCGGTTCGATGCGCGGTAGCGCCATGCGAACCACAGCGTGAGCAGGATCACCGGAATGACGACGATCAGCATCGCCCACGTCGCTGTCGCGACCAGCGATTTTTCCGCGACGCCCACCGCGCCCTTCGGATCGAGCACGTGAAGGTCGCTGCATCCGGCGAGTCCAGCCAGCAGCCCGATGACGGGTGCCGCACGCGCCCCGCCGGTGATTCGTCCGATCATTGTTCGTTCGCCTGATTGTCGTTGAGAAGAACCGCTGGCCGCACGCCGCCATCGCGCGACGCATCCGGCCGCGGCGACCTGTGCGCGAACTGTACGGAAAATTGCCGCAGTGCAACTTGACGGGGGACAAGGTTTGCCGAGGTGAGTCGGAACTGCCCGGAGGGGTGGGCGCTGGGGCTAGGCTAGGCTGGGCTGGGCTGAGGCTGAGGCTGAGGCTGAGGCTGAGGCTGAGGCTGAGGCTGAGGCTGAGGCTGAGGCTGAGGCTGGGGCTGGGGCTGAGGGCTGGCGATGGCCTGCGGCAAAACGGTCACCGGGCCTTCCCTCAAGCGTCGCGGATAGCAGGCACTAACGGGACGGAAAGCATGACGGCGCTGCGCCGCAACATGAGGGACGCCGGCGCGAATTGCGAGGCTGTCTCGGCGGCGGAACTGCAGCGGATGCGGGGAACGAGGAACACCACGCGAATGCATGGCGATTCAGAATCGAGCCGACCCGCCGATTGATGCGTCGGCCACGAGGACCAAACGCACGCCACGCGACGAGCGACGAGCGGCGCACAGACGCAAGCGTTGTCGCGCCAGACGGCCAAGGCGTCCGGCGCAGCGAAGCGTCTGCGCCCCGTATCAGTCGAACTGACGGAAATCCGGCTTGCGCTTCTCGAAGAACGCCGTCATCGCCTCGCGCGCTTCCGGCGCACGCAGCATCGCGGAGAAATGGCCGGCTTCCTCGCTCATCCGCGCGGCCACGGCCACCCCGCCCGTCTCCTTCAGCAGCGCCTTCGTCACGCGCAGCGACGACGCCGGCAGTGCCGCGAGCTTCGCGGCCTGCTTCGCCGCGAATGCGTCGAGTTCGGCGGCCGGCAGCACGCGATTGACGATGCCGATGCGATGCGCTTCCAGCGCGTCGAACGCTTCTCCGAGCAGCAGCTTTTCAGCGGCGACCTGATGGCCGGCCAGCCGCGGCAGCAGCACGCTCGATGCGGCTTCCGGGCACAGCCCGAGCTGCGCGAACGGCAGCGAGAACGTCGCGGTGTCGGCCGCGTAGACGAGATCGCAGTGCAGCAGCATCGTCACGCCGACGCCGACCGCGACGCCCGGCACCGCGGCCACGATCGGCTTGGTCGCGCCGCTGATCCGCGCGAGGAACTGGAATACCGAAGCGTTCTCGTCCTTCGGCGGCGTCTTCAGGAAATCCTCGAGATCGTTCCCCGCGCTGAAGTTGCCGTCGCTGCCGCGCAGCAGGATCACGCGGATCGCCTTGTCTTCCTGCGCGTCGGCGAGCGCATCGGCCATCGTCTGGTACATCGCCGCCGTCAGCGCGTTCTTCTTCGCCGGGCGCGCGATCGTGATCGTCAGCACGCCGTCGGCGCGTTCCACTTGAATTTCGGCCACAACCGTCTCCTTTGACTTTCCTCTTCCGGAATGAAAAACGGTGCGCAAGCTCGTGGCTCGCGCACCGTGATCGCTACTGTCCCGCTCCGCTTACAGGCGTTCGATGATGCCCGCCGCACCCATGCCGGTGCCGACGCACATCGTGACCATCCCGTACTTCAGGTTGCGGCGGCGCAGGCCGTGCACGACGGTCGCCGCGCGGATCGCGCCGGTCGCGCCGAGCGGATGGCCGAGCGCGATCGCGCCGCCAACCGGGTTGACCTTCGACGGGTCGAGGCCGAGATCGCGGATCACCGCCAGCGACTGCGCGGCGAATGCCTCGTTCAGCTCGATCCAGTCGAGATCGTCCTGCTTCAGGCCGGCAGCCTTCAGCGCGGCCGGAATCGCTTCCTTCGGCCCGATGCCCATGATTTCCGGCGGCACGCCGCGCACCGCGAAGCTCACGAAGCGCGCGAGCGGCGTCAGGTTGAATTCCTTGAGCACCTTCTCCGACACGACGAGCAGCGCGCCCGCGCCGTCCGACGTCTGCGAGCTGTTGCCGGCCGTGACCGAGCCCTTGTTCGCGAACACCGTGCGCAGCTTCGCGAGGCCTTCGAGCGTCGTATCCGCGCGCGGACCTTCGTCCAGCTTGATCTCGCGCATCTTCACGTCGATTTCACCGGTCGCGAGGTTCGGGAAACGCTCGGTGATCGTGTACGCGGCGATTTCGTCGCCGAACTCGCCGGCCTGCTGCGCGGCGAGCGCCTTGCGGTGCGATTCGACCGAGAATGCGTCCTGGTCTTCGCGGCTCACCTTCCACTGCTCGGCGACGCGCTCGGCGGTCAGGCCCATCCCGTACGCAATGCCGAAATCCTCGCTGCGATCGAAGATATGCGGCGACATCGACGGCTTGTTGCCCATCATCGGCACCATGCTCATCGATTCGCAGCCGCCCGCGAAGATCGCGTCCGATTCGCCGACGCGGATGCGGTCCGCCGCCATCGCCAGCGCCGTGATGCCCGACGCGCAGAAGCGGTTGACCGTCACGCCGCCGACCGTCTGCGGCAGGCCGGCGAGCAGCGCGCCCATGCGGGCGACGTTCAGGCCCTGCTCGGCTTCCGGGATCGCGCAGCCGATGATCGCGTCCTCGATCACTTTCGTGTCGAGGCCGGGCACCTGCGCGACTGCCGACTTGATCGCGTGAACCAGCAGCTCGTCGGGGCGCGTGTTCTTGAAGACACCGCGCGGGGCCTTGCCGATCGGGGTGCGGCTGGCGGCGACGATGTATGCGTCTTGCAGTTGTTTGCTCATTTCAGACTCCTTGTCGTCTGCTCGCTCAGTTACGCACCGGCTTGCCGGTCTGCAACATGCCCATGATCCGTTCCTGCGTCTTCTGCGTGCCGAGCAGCTCGACGAACGCGCGGCGCTCGAGCGCGAGCAGCCACTCTTCGTCGACGAGGCTGCCGGCTTCGACGTCGCCGCCGCACACGGCTTCGGCGATGCGGCTCGCGATCAGGTAGTCGTGGTCGCTGATGAAGCGGCCGTCACGCATGTTGACGAGCGATGCCTTGATCGTCGCGATCGCCGAGCGGCCTGCGACCGGCACGTCCTTCGCGCGCAGCGGCGCGCGGTAGCCGACGGCGGCCAGCGCACGCGCTTCCTTCTTCGCGGCGTCGAGCAGTTCGAACACGTTGAAGACGATCGTGTCGGACGGCTTCAGGTAGCCCATCGCACGCGCATCGTGCGCCGACGACGACACCTTCGCCATCGCCGCGTTCTCGAACGACTTCGTGACGAACTTCAGGATGTCGGTGGTCGCGTTCGCGGCCGTGGCCGCCTCCGCCGCGCGCAGCACCGCTTCCTTCAGGCCGCCGCCCGCGGGCACGAGGCCGACGCCCACTTCGACGAGACCGATGTAGCTCTCGACGTGCACGACGCGCTTCGCGCTGTGCAGCATCAGCTCGCAGCCGCCGCCGAGCGCGATGCCCGATACGGCCGCGACGACCGGCACGTTCGCGTACTTCACGCGCAGCATGCCTTCCTGGAACTTCTTCACGAACGGCTCGATACCCTTCGCGCCGCCCATCATGAACGCGGGCATCGCCTCTTCGAGGTTCGCGCCGGCCGAGAACGGGCCGCCCGGCGTGCCGAGCTTCAGCGACGTCGGCTGCCAGATCACCACGCCCTTGTAATCCTTCTCCGCGAGTTCGATCGCCTGCACGAGGCCGTCGATCACGCTCGGTCCGATCGTGTTCATCTTCGACTTGAACGACACGATCACGACGTCGTCCTCGCCTGCGCGATCATCGACCCATGCGCGCACCGCGTCGGTTTCGAACAGCGTCTTGCCGTACGTCTTCGGATCGGCGCCGGCTTCGCCGACGAGCGGCGCGCGGAACACCTGCTTGCCGTAGACGGCCAGGTCCGAGCGCGGCACGAAGCGCTTCGACGCCGGCGCCCACGAGCCTTCGGCCGTGTGCACGCCGCCCTTCTCTGCAACCGCGCCTTCGAGCACCCACGACGGCAGCGGCACGTTCGCGAGCGCCTTGCCGGCCGCGATGTCTTCCTGCACCCACTCGGCGACCTGCTTCCAGCCGGCGGCCTGCCAGCCTTCGAACGGGCCTTCGTTCCAGCCGAAGCCCCAGCGGATCGCGAGGTCGACGTCGCGCGCGTTGTCGGCGATCGACTCGAGATGCACGCCGATGTAGTGGAACACGTCGCGGAAGATCGACCACAGGAACTGCGCATGCGGATGGTCCGTCTCGCGCAGCAGCTTCAGGCGTTCCGCCGGCGGGCGCTTCAGGATGCGGCCGACGGTTTCGTCCGCCTTCGCGCCCGAATCCACGTAGGTGCCCGTCTTCGCGTCGAGCACCTTGATCGCCTTGCCTTCCTTCTTGTAGAAGCCGCCGCCCGTCTTCTGGCCGAGCGCGCCCTGCTTCACCAGTTCGGCGAGCACGGCGGGCGTCTGGTAGACCGGGAAAAACGGATCGTCGGCGAGGTTGTCCTGCATCGTCTTGATCACGTGCGCCATCGTGTCGAGGCCGACCACGTCCGCGGTGCGGAACGTCGCCGACTTCGCGCGGCCGAGGCGGCTGCCCGTCAGGTCGTCGACCTCGTCGAAACGCAGGCCGAACTTCGCGGCCTCGGTGATCACCGCGAGGATCGAGAAGATGCCGACGCGGTTCGCGATGAAGTTCGGCGTGTCCTTCGCGCGCACGACGCCCTTGCCGACGATGCTCGTCAGGAAAGTTTCGAGCTGGTCGAGGATCTCCGGACGCGTATGCGCGGTCGGGATCAGCTCGACGAGGTGCATGTAGCGCGGCGGGTTGAAGAAGTGCACGCCGCAGAAGCGCGACTTCAGCTCGTCCGAGAATCCTTCGGACAGCTTGGTGATCGACAGGCCCGACGTGTTGGTCGCGAAGATCGCGTTCGGTGCGATGTGCGGCGCGACCTTCTTGTACAGGTCGTGCTTCCAGTCCATCCGCTCGGCGATCGCTTCGATCACGACGTCGCACTCGGCGAGTTTCGCGATGTCGTCCTCGTAGTTCGCGGCTTCGAGGTATTTCGCGTCGTCCTTCACGCCGAACGGCGCGGGTGACAGCTTCTTCAGGTTCTCGATCGCCTTCAGCGCGATCGCGTTTTTCGGGCCTTCCTTGGCCGGCAGGTCGAACAGCAGCACCGGCACGCGCGCGTTGACGAGGTGCGCGGCGATCTGCGCGCCCATCACGCCGGCGCCCAGCACGGCGACCTTGCGAATCAGGAAATTGCTCACGGGATGTCTCCGGATAGTGTCGTGCAGCGGGGGTTGTGAGGGCTGCACGGCGAAGTGAGTACCAGGAACCGTTGCGTTCGGGCGGTGCGCGGCGCGCACCGCCCGGACTCGCGTCAGAACAGCGATTCGTCGACTTCCATCAGCGTCTTCGAACCGGCGCGCGCGGCGCGGATCGTCGCGGCCGTTTCGGGCAGCAGACGCGCGAAATAGAAGCGGGCCGTCGCGAGCTTCGACTTGTAGAACGGGTCGCCCGACGCTTCCTTGTCGAGCGCGAGACGCGCCATGCGCGCCCAGAAGTACGAGAACACCAGGTGGCCGACGGTGCGCAGGTACGGCACGGCGGCGGCGCCGACTTCGTCCGGGTTCTGCATCGCCTTCATGCCGATTTCCATCGTCAGCTTCTGCACCTTGTCGCCGATGTCGGCGAGCGGGTTGATGAACTCGGCCATCTCCGGCTTCACGCCTTCGGCTTCCGCGAATTCGGTGACGAGCTTGCCGAACTTCTTCAGCTTCGCGCCCATGTCGCCGAGCACCTTGCGGCCCAGCAGGTCGAGCGACTGGATCGAGTTCGTGCCTTCGTAGATCATGTTGATCCGCGCGTCGCGCACGTACTGCTCCATGCCCCACTCGGAGATGAAGCCGTGGCCGCCGTAGATCTGCATCGCGTGGTTGGTCGACTCGAACGCGTTGTCGGTCAGGAACGCCTTGATGATCGGCGTGAGCAGCGCGACGAGGTCGGCCGCTTCCTTGCGCACCGCTTCGTCACCGTGCGACAGCTCCTTGTCGATCTGCAGCGCGGACCAATACGTGAACGCGCGCGCGCCTTCCGCGTAGGCCTTCTGCGTGAGCAGCATGCGGCGCACGTCCGGGTGCACGATGATCGGATCGGCCGGCTTGTCCGGTGCCTTCGGGCCCGTCAGCGAGCGCATCTGCAGGCGTTCCTTCGCGTACGTCAGCGAGTTCTGGTACGCGACTTCCGTGAGGCCCAGGCCCTGCATGCCGACGCCCAGACGCGCGGCGTTCATCATCACGAACATCGCGTTCAAGCCCTTGTTCGGCTCGCCGACCATCCAGCCCTTCGCGTTGTCGAGGTTCATCACGCACGTCGAGTTGCCGTGGATGCCCATCTTGTGTTCGATCGAGCCGCACTTGATGCCGTTGCGCTCGCCCGGCTCGCCCGCGGCGTCCGGAATGAACTTCGGCACGATGAACAGCGAGATCCCCTTCGTGCCTTGCGGCGCGTCCGGCAGGCGCGCGAGCACGAGGTGGACGATGTTCTTCGACATGTCGTGCTCGCCGCTCGAGATGAAGATCTTCGTGCCGCTGATCGAGTACGAGCCGTCGCCGTTCGGTTCGGCCTTGGTGCGCAGGATGCCGAGGTCGGTGCCGCAGTGCGGCTCGGTCAGGCACATCGTGCCCGTCCATTCGCCCGACACGAGCTTCGGCAGATACTGTTTCTGGAGTTCCGGCGCGCCGTGCGCGTGCAGGCATTCGTACGCGCCGTGCGACAGGCCCGGATACATCGTCCATGCCTGGTTCGCCGAGTTCAGCATTTCGTAGAGCGCGTTGTTCACGAACGCGGGCAGGCCCTGGCCGCCGTAGTCCGGATCGCAGCCGAGCGCCGGCCA
This sequence comes from Burkholderia sp. Bp8991, assembly GCF_003853795.1. NCBI lineage: Bacteria > Pseudomonadati > Pseudomonadota > Betaproteobacteria > Burkholderiales > Burkholderiaceae > Burkholderia > Burkholderia sp. Bp8991. The sequence goes on from NZ_QTQJ01000006.1 coordinate 215,297, forward strand.
GCCGGCCTCGACGTACTGCCGATACGCTTCCTTGAAGCCGGTCGGGGTCTTCACGACGCCGTCGCCTTCATACGTGCAGCCTTCGCGGTCGCCGACCTGGTTCAGCGGGAACAGTACCTCGGAGCAGAACTTGCCCGCCTCCTCGAGGACCTGGTTGATCGTGTCGGCGTCGAGGTCCGCATGCCGCGGCATTTGCTTGACCTCGGCCTCGACATTCAGAAGCTCGTGCAACACGAATTGCATGTCGCGCAGCGGCGCGGCGTACTGTCCCATGACTCTCTCCAAAGGTGGGCAAACGGCTCGAGCTCCTGGCGGGCGGATCACGCGCCGCTAACGGCTCTCGCTCTGATACGAAACGATCGTCTTTTCCAGCGCGGCCCACGTGAGGCGCACGGCATCCGGCGAATGCAGGAATCGTGCGTCGTGATGCAGGCCGAGCGTGAAGCTGTACAGCTCGAAGAGCATCAGGTCCGGATCGGTATCCGCACGCAGATGGCCTTCTTCCTTCGCCTGCGAAATGGCACGCAGCATCGCGGCACGCCAGGCCGTCACGCTCGCGATCAACTGCTCGCGTACCGGGCTGTCAGGCCGGTCGTCGTACTCGACCGCACCGCTGATGTAGATGCATCCGGTCGTCACCTCCTGGATGCGCTTCTCCGTCCAGCGGGCCAGCATCGCCCGAAGGCGCGGCAAGCCTCGCGGCTCGCGCAGGCTCGGAAAGAACACCTCGTTCTCGAAACGATGGTGATACTCACGGACGACCTCGACCTGCAGGTCCTCGCGCGATCCGAAGTGCGCGAACACACCGCTCTTGCTCATCTGCATGCGCTCGGCCAGCAGGCCGATCGTCAGCCCCTCCAGCCCGTCACGGCTGGCGAGGTCCAAAGCAGCTTCGAGTATCGCGGCACGCGTCTGTTCGCCTTTTCGCATAGCTATTTCTGTAACCGTTCGGGGGTTCGAATAAAATCGAACGGCCGTACTATTATTGAGTGCGGCCGCTCGCGAAAACAAGGAAATTATTAGAAACCGGTGTCTAACCGAGCCGCTATTTTGCGCGATTCCGGAGGACCGGAGCGGCTTTTCCGCACGAACGTGCGGACAGATTGATGAAGCGGATGCTGAATCCGTGTCAGTCGTAACCGCCGACCGTCAGCGCCTTCATCACGAGGCGGTACGTGTTGTATGCGAGCCAGTTCAGCATACGCTCGATGCGCGGCCGTGCGGCGTACCGGGCGGCATCGATTTCGCGGCCTTCGGAGAAGGCGGCCGCGATCGCGTCGCGCAGCTGGTTCGTGACCGCATCGTAGCGCACCAGCACGACGTTCGCCTCATTGTTCAGCATCAGGCTCAGCGCGTCCAGGTTCGACGAGCCGACGGTCGCCCAGTTGTCGTCGATCACGGCCACCTTGCCGTGCAGCATCGTCTTGTCGTATTCCGCCACGCGCACGCCCGCGCGCAGCAGCGCGTGATACAGGAACGGCACGGCCGTATCGAGCGCCGCGAATTCCTTGCGGCCGATCAGGATCCGCACGTCGACGCCGCGACGTGCCGCGCCGGTCAGCGCGCGGCGCAGCTTGCGGCCCGGCATGAAGTACGGATTCGCGAGCAGGATCCGCTGGCGCGCCTGGCCAATCGCGGCGAGATACGCCTTCTCGATCGCGCGGCGGTTCACGACGTTGTCGCGCGCGACGAACGCGACGCTCGGCTCGGTCACGACCCGCAGCGCACCGGCCTTGATCCAGCGGTGGCTGCGCATCCAGCGCCGGAACATGTCCGGAAACGCCTCGCCGCCGTGCAGCCCCGCCGCGTACTGCGCGTACGGCTTGTGGCCGAACTGGATCCGGTGCCACTGCAGCTCGAACGCGGCGCGCACGTCCGACACCGCCGGCCCCGCCATCTCGACCGCGAAATCCCAGCGCGGAAACGGCAGCGTTGCGCTGCCCTGCGTGAAGTCGTCGACGATGTTGATGCCGCCGCAGAACGCGACCGCATGATCGATCACCGCGAGCTTGCGGTGCGTGCGCGAGAAGCCGAAGCGGCCGAACAGGTAGCGGTTGTAGATGCAATGCTCGACGCCGGCCTCGGCCCACATGTCGAACAGCGGCAGGCGCGCGGTGCCGATGCCGTCGGTGATCACGCGCACGCGCACGCCGCGCTGCGCCGCGCGGATCAGCGCATCCGACACCGGCCGGCCGGCCGCATCGTCGCAGAAGATGTAGGTTTCGAGCATCACCTGCTCGCGCGCCGCATCGATCCGTTCGATCAGCGCGAGGAAGAATTCGTTGCCGGTCTCGCAGAGCCGTACCGTGTTGCCGGCCGTGAACGCGAGCCGCGACGCGGAGCCGCGCTCCTGCAGGAACATCTGCCGCAATTGCGCGAAGCGCTTGCGGGTTTCCGCATTCATGCGGACGAGCCGTGCGGTGCCCGCGCGAGCGACACGCGCACGGGCAATTGCAGGATCGCCTCGGCATTCGACGGCGAGAAGCAGCGCGCGGCCGCTTCGCGGAACGGCAGCCACGCGTAGTCGACGTGCTCGCGCGGCGACAGCGTCACGTCGACGCGATGCGGCACGCACAGGCCGAACCAGTGCTCGACGTTGCGCGTGACGCCCGGAGCATAGCGATGCAGGTATTGCGGATAGATCGCGTATTCGATCCGGTGGTGCCAGTCGACCAGCGCGGTGGCCGGCACGTCGTGCGACCCGACCGCGATGCCGGTTTCCTCGGCGACTTCGCGTGCGGCCGTGAGCGCGAGCGGCTCGTCGGGCGCGTCCTTCGACCCGGTCACCGATTGCCAGAAATCGGGCTGGTCGGCACGCTTGATCACCAGCACGTCGAGTTCGGGCGTGTAGATCACGACGAGAACGGATTCGGGGATTTTCGGCGGCTTCGTCATCTTGGTTTCATGCGGCACAGGGCCGTGCGTCCGGCCTGTGCCCGAACGTGCGGCAAGTGCTGCGACTGTACCGCAAAAAGCGAAAAAGGCGCACCAGGCGCCTTCTTCGTTGGGCGTCGTGCGCGCGTCGCCGCGCACACGATCGTTGACAAGCGTTACGCCTTCGGCTGTTCCGGCTGACGCAGACGGATGTGCAGTTCGCGCAGCTGACGCTCGTCGACCGGGCTCGGCGCCTGCGTGAGCAGATCCTGCGCACGCTGCGTCTTCGGGAACGCGATCACGTCGCGGATCGAGTCGGCACCGGCCATCATCGTGACGATGCGGTCGAGACCGAACGCGATACCGCCGTGCGGCGGCGCGCCGTACTGCAGCGCGTCGAGCAGGAAGCCGAACTTCAGTTGCGCTTCTTCCGCGCCGATCTTCAGCGCGCGAAACACCTTGCTCTGCACTTCCTCGCGGTGGATACGCACCGAGCCGCCGCCGATTTCCCAGCCGTTCAGCACCATGTCGTAGGCCTTCGCGAGGCAACGGCCCGGGTCGGTCTCGAGGTACTCGAGGTGTTCGTCCTTCGGGCTGGTGAACGGGTGGTGTGCCGCGACGTAGCGCGCGTCTTCGTCGTCGTATTCGAACATCGGGAAGTCGACGACCCACAGCGGCTTCCAGCCGGCCTGGACGAGGCCGTTCGCCTTGCCGAATTCCGAGTGGCCGATCTTCAGGCGCAGCGCGCCGAGGCTGTCGTTGACGACCTTCGCGCGGTCGGCCGCGAAGAAGATGATGTCGCCGTCTTCAGCGCCGGTGCGCTCGAGGATCGCCGCGATCGAGGCGTCGTGCAGGTTCTTGACGATCGGGCTTTGCAGGCCGTCGCGGCCCTTCGCCTTTTCGTTGACCTTGATCCACGCGAGGCCCTTCGCGCCGTAGATGCGCACGAATTCCGTGTAGCCGTCGATGTCGCCGCGCGACAGCTCGCCGCCCTTCGGCACGCGCAGCGCCGCGACACGGCCGTCCTTCGCGTTGGCCGGCGTGCTGAACACCTTGAAGTCGACGTCCTTCATCGCGTCGGTCAGCTCGGTGAATTCGAGCTGCACGCGCAGGTCCGGCTTGTCCGAACCGAAGCGCGCCATCGCTTCCGAGTACGGCATCACCGGGAATTTCGCGTCGAGTTCGACGTCGATCGTCGTCTTGAAGATGTGACGGATCATGTCTTCGAACAGGTCACGGATTTCCTGCTCGCCGAGGAACGACGTTTCGCAGTCGATCTGCGTGAATTCCGGCTGACGATCGGCGCGGAGGTCTTCGTCGCGGAAGCACTTGGTGATCTGGTAGTAACGGTCGAAGTTCGCGACCATCAGCAGCTGCTTGAACAGCTGCGGCGACTGCGGCAGCGCGAAGAACTGGCCCGCGTTCACGCGCGACGGCACGAGGTAGTCGCGCGCGCCTTCCGGCGTGCTCTTCGTCAGCATCGGCGTTTCGATGTCGATGAAGCCCTGCTCGTCGAGGTACTTGCGCGCTTCGATCGCGACACGGTAGCGCAGGCGCAGGTTGTGCTGCATCTGCGGACGGCGCAGGTCGAGCACGCGGTGCGTGAGGCGCGTCGTTTCCGACAGGTTGTCGTCGTCGAGCTGGAACGGCGGCGTGACCGACGCGTTCAGCACGATCAGCTCGTGGCACAGCACTTCGATCTTGCCGCTCTTCAGGCCGGCGTTGACCGTGCCTTCCGGACGGTTGCGCACGAGACCCTTGATCTGCACGCAGAACTCGTTGCGCACGCCTTCGGCGGTCGCGAACATTTCCGCGCGATCGGGGTCGCACACCACCTGCACGAGGCCTTCACGATCGCGCAGGTCGATGAAGATCACACCGCCGTGATCGCGGCGGCGCTGCACCCAGCCGCACAGCGACACGGTTTGGCCCAGCAGGTGTTCGGTCACGAGACCGCAGTATTCAGTACGCATCGACATGATGTTTGCTTTCGTTCGGTTTGATCAACGGGCGCCGCAACGCGCGGCCCGGGCGATGATTCTTTACTTACAGCGGCGGCTCGACGGGACGGCGGGCGGGCGCCGGAGCCGGCGCCGAAGGCGCCACGACGCCCATCGAGACGATGTACTTGAGCGCGGCATCGACCGACATGTCGAGTTCGATGACTTCGCTCTTCGGCAGCATCAGGAAGAAGCCCGACGTCGGGTTCGGCGTCGTGGGCACGTACACGCTCACGTACTCTTCCGTCAGATGGTTGACCACGTCGCCGCCGGGCGCGCCGGTCAGAAACGCGATCGTATACGAGCCGCGGCGCGGGTATTCGATCAGGAGCGCCTTGCGGAACGCATTGCCGCTGCTCGACAGCAGCGTGTCCGACACCTGCTTGACGCTCGTGTAGATCGGCCCGACGACCGGGATGTGACGCACGACCGCGTTCCACCACGTGACGAGCTTCTGGCCGATGAAGTTCTGCGTCGCCAGCCCGACGACGAAGATGAACGCGAGCGTCAGCACCGCGCCGATCCCCGGCAGATGGAAGCCGAGCATCCGCTCCGGCTGCCACGATTCGGGCAGGAGCAGCAGCGTCTGATCCATCGTACCGATGATGAGGCCGAGCACCCACAGCGTGATCGCGAGCGGGACGAGAACCAGCAGGCCGGTCAGAAACACCGTTTTCAGGGTCGTCTTTTTCATCATCTGCCGTCAATGAACCGCGCCGGAAGCGCGGGTTGGTCGCGACCCGGCCGGGCCGCGACGGTCAACTGCCGGCGGCGGGCGCTGCGGCCGGGGCCGGCGCGGCGCTCGTCGTCGTACTTTCGGAACCCGACGCAGCGGGCGCGGCTGCCGCCGCCGCCGCGGCGGCCGGCGCTGCCGTGCCCGTGTCGCCGGACGCCGTCGCCGGCGCGCTGGTGCCGCCCGAGCCACCGCGGAAATCGGTGACATACCAGCCGGAGCCCTTCAGCTGGAAGCCGGCGGCGGTAACCTGCTTGCGAAAAGCATCCTTCCCGCATTCGGGGCACTGCGACAGCGGCGCGTCGCTCATCTTCTGGAGCACGTCCTTCGCGAAACCGCACGCTTCGCATCGATAGGCGTAGATCGGCATGATATTTTTCCCGCAGAAACTGGAAACGGCTTGCAAAACCTTGAATTATATCCGAAACCCCGGCGCACTCCGGCAACGGCCGCGACGCGCGGGCTTCAGCGACGGCGCCATGTGAGCCAGCGCTCGTTTCCGTCGAACACGGCCAGCGAATCGGTCACCGGCAGATCTTCGATCAGCTCGAAGTACGGCGCGAGCAGCGCATCGAGTTCGGCCCGCTCGATGCCGAACGGCGGCCCCTTCGGTTTCTTCGTCACGAAGAAATACCCGGCCAGCAGCGCACCGGCGGGCAGCAGTTCGGCCATCCGCGTCGCGTAACGGGCGCGCAGGCTCGGCGGCAGCGCGCACAGGAACGCGCGCTCGTACACCCACTGCACGTCGAACGGCGGCCGGTACGTGAAGAAATCGGCCTGCTCGACGACGTCCGCGTGCGCGCCGAGCTGCGCCTTCGCGGCCGCCACCGCCTGCGCGGCGAAATCGATCGCGCGCACGGGCCAACCGGCCTGCGCGAGCCAGCCGGCCTCCTGCGCACTGCCGCAGCCGGGGATCAGCACCGCGCACGGCGCGCGCCGCTGCGCAAACGCGCGAAACCCGTCCGGCACGCCGCCGAATTCCCACGGTGTCACGCCGCGTGCGAAACGCTCGTCCCAGAACGCGGCATTGCCGGGGTCGCGCGTCGCGAAATCGGCGGCGCTCGGCGCGGACGGTTGTTTCGGTTCGGACATCGCTCCGTCCCCTGCGGTCACGCGCCGTACGCGAGCGCGAGCAGCACGCGCGCGACGAGCGCCCCGACGCCGACGGCAAGACCGAAGATCAGCAATGCCTGCATCAGCCGGTTGGTCCGTTTCTGCTCGATGAGGATCTGGCGCATCAGGTCCTCGCTCGCCGCGCGCGGCGCATCGTGGCGCGCCGCCATCGCGTGGTGGATCAGCCGCGGCAGTTGCGGCAGCGTCTTGCTCCACTGCGGCGCCTCGACCTTGAAGCGCTCGTACCAGCCGCGCAGGCCGATCTGCTCGGTCATCCAGCGCTCGAGATACGGCTTCGCGGTCTTCCACAGGTCGAGTTCGGGATCGAGCGAACGGCCGAGCCCTTCGACGTTCAGCATCGTCTTCTGCAGCAGCACGAGCTGCGGCTGGATCTCGACGTTGAAGCGGCGCGACGTCGAGAACAGGCGCATCAGCACCTGGCCGAGCGAGATGTCCTTCAGCGCGCGGTCGAAATACGGCTCGCACACCGCGCGGATCGCGCTCTCGAGTTCCTCGACGCGCGTCTCGGGCGGCACCCAGCCCGATTCGAGATGCAGCGTCGCGACGCGGTGGTAATCGCGCTTGAAGAACGCGAGGAAGTTCTGCGCGAGGTAGTTCTTGTCGAAATCCGACAACGCGCCGACGATCCCGAAATCGAGCGCGATATAGCGGCCGAACGTGTTCGGATCGAGGCTCACCTGGATGTTGCCCGGGTGCATGTCCGCGTGAAAGAAACCGTCGCGGAACACCTGCGTGAAGAAGATCTCGACGCCTTCGCGCGCGAGCTTCTTGATGTCGACGCCGGCCGCGCGCAGCGTCTCGACCTGGCTGATCGGCACGCCGGTCATGCGCTCCATCACGAGCACCTGCGACGTCGAGAAATCCCAGAACATCTCGGGCACGAGCAGCAGGTCGAGGCCCGCGAAGTTGCGGCGCAGCTGGCTGCCGTTCGCGGCCTCGCGCATCAGGTCGAGCTCGTCGTGCAGGTACTTGTCGAATTCGGCGACGACTTCGCGCGGCTTCAGGCGCCGGCCATCGGCCCACATGCGCTCCGTCCACGTCGCGATGTCGCGCATCAGCGCGAGGTCGGAATCGATCACCGGCAGCATGTTCGGGCGCAGCACCTTGACCGCGACGGCCTTGCCCGCGTGCACGCCCTGCTTCAGCTTCGCGAAATGCACCTGCGCGATCGACGCGCTCGCGACCGGCTCGCGCTCGAATTCGTCGAACAGCTCGTCGACCGGCGCGCCGAGCGACTTCTCGATAATCGCGATCGCCACCGCGGAATCGAACGGCGGCACCTGGTCCTGCAGCTTCGCGAGTTCGTTCGCGAAATCGACCGACAGCAGGTCGCGGCGCGTCGACAGCACCTGGCCGAACTTCACGAAGATCGGGCCGAGGCTTTCGAGCGCGTGACGCAGCCGTACGGCGGGCGGATCGGAAAAGCGGCGGCCGATCGTCGTGATCCGCAGCAGCAGCTTCACGCGCCGGTCGTCGATCCGGGACAGCATCACTTCGTCGAGGCCAAAGCGGATGACGGTGTAGACAATCTTGATGAAACGGAAAATGCGCATGCCCTGCGGCCCTCAGTGCGCGCCGCGCGGGCCGGAGCCCGTGCGCGCGCCGATTTTTTGTTCGAGTCGCTCGACCCGCTTTTCGACCCGCGCGAGCGCATCGCGCGCCCGCGCCAGTTCGGCGTCGAAGCTGCCGAGCACCGTGCGCCGGACGACTTGCGGATTCTCGTCGAGCAAGTACTCGGCGACGGAATCGAGCACGTTGCGGCCGGTGCGGCGCGCGCGCGCGCCGGCGTCGCGCACGACCGTCGCGATCCGGTACGCCGCCGCGTCGCCGACCAGCTTCGCGAGATCTTCCTCAGGTTCCCAGCGCAGGTGCTCGGCCAGCTTCGCGATCTGGGTCGCGAACTCGGCGTCGCCCTCGATCTTCACGTGCTTCATCACGGCCGCCTGGCCGCCCTGCAGGAATGCGGCGACCGTGTCGCCCGCGAGCGCGATCGACACGTCGACGTGTTGCGCATCATGCGCTTCCACCGCGGACAGGTAGCCGTCGGGCTGCACGAGCAGCGTGAGCGTGACGGGCGGCACGTCGAGCCGGGCAGTCTTGCCCGCGTAAGGGATCAGGCGATCGCGCGCCCACGATTCGCGCGCGAGCAGGTGATTGACAGCAGCAGCAAAAGGCTTGGCGGCAAAGGTCATCGGGCTGGGAAAGAAAAAACCCGCGCAGGCCGGGCGCCCACGCGGGTTTCTATTGTAACGTCGGATCGTCGGCAGCCCGCGGCCAACCGCACACCCGGGCGGCAAGCGGTCGCAGTGCGGCGGCCGTCGCCCGGGCAGCCGGCAAGCCGGCCGCCGGTCACGCTCAGTGCGTGTTGATCTGCTGGATACCCGCGAGCAGCCAGCCCTGGCCGCCCGACTTCGACAGGTTCCACACCTCGTCGAACGGCGCCGCCGACGCATTCGCCGATTCGCGGATCAGCCCGTGGAAGCGCACGCTCGCCGACTGCTCGATGCCGCGATCCTCGATCGCGACCAGTTCCGCGTCGAGCTGCACGACATCGGTCTGGTTCGCCTCGTTGCCGCGCGAATCGAGGTCGATCTTGATCTCGGCGAACATTTCCGGCGTCGTGAACTCGCGGATGTCGGCCAGGTTGCCCTGGTCCCACGCCGCCTGCAGGCGCACGAAGTAGACCTTCGCGCTGCGCAGGAACGCTTCGGTATCGAAGCCGGCCGGCACCTGCAGCGGTGCGGCCGCCATCGCGCCCGCCGCGCCGGCGGCCGCTGCGCCGCCGCCGAACACGCCCTGCGCTTCGTTCGCGTAGCTGCTGCCGCTGCCCGCATAGTTGCTGCCGGTGCTGCCTTGCTGGAACGACGGGCTCTGCGAGTAGCCGCCCGACGACGAGGCCGAGCCGCCCACCGAGTACGCCGGTTCCTGCGGACGGCGACGGTTCATGAACTTGCGGATCAGCCAGATGCCGATCATCGCCAGCAAAGCGATCACAATGACGTTCGCCATCATGCTCGCGAACGCGCCGCCGAGGCCGAAGTGCGACAGCAGCGCCGCGATGCCGAGGCCGGCCGCGAGACCGGCGATCGGCCCGAGCCAGCGCGAGCGGTTCGGCTGCGCGGCCGGTGCCGGTGCGGCCGGGTTCGCGCGCTGCGCCTGCGCCGGCGCGGCCTGCTGCATCGGCTGCTGCGCGGGCGGCGTGGCCTGGCGCTGCGTGACAGTGGAACTCTGGCGGCCGATGCTGCGCCCGCCGCCCATACGTCTGGCTTCGGCGTCGAGCGATGCGAACGTGCCGGCCGTGAGCAGGCCGACCATCAGCAGCGTGCCGACCCGTCGAGCCCACGGCTTCGACGGCTTGCTACGGTTGAACAACGAACGCGATTCGGACATCAGCTTCTCCAGATGTAAGGCGAATGTATGGGAATAACCCCTTAGTACTTGGTTCCTAGGTGTAAAGCTACCACGCCACCTGACAAATTGTAATATTTGACGGCGTCGAGGCCCGCTTGTTCCATCATCGTCTTCAGCGTGTCCTGATCGGGGTGCATCCGGATAGATTCAGCAAGATACCGATAACTTTCAGCATCTTTCGCGAACTTGTCGCCAAGCCACGGTAATACTTTGAAAGAATACAGGTCATACGCTTTTTTCAGCGGATCCCAGACTTTCGAGAATTCCAGCACCATCACGCGGCCGCCCGGCTTCGCGACGCGGCGCATCTCGGCCAGCGCGGCGTCCTTGTGCGTCATGTTGCGCAGCCCGAAAGCGACCGTGACCACATCGAAGTAGTTGTCCGGAAAGGGGATTTTCTCGGCGTCGCACAGCAGCGACGGCGTCACGATGCCCTTGTCGAGCAGCCGGTCGCGGCCCACGCGCAGCATCGATTCGTTGATGTCGGTGTGCCAGACCTCGCCGGTCGGCCCGGCCGCCTTCGCGAACGCCTTGGTCAGGTCGCCGGTGCCGGCCGCGATATCGAGCACCTTGAAGCCGGGGCGCACGTTCGCCTGCGCGATCGTGAACGCCTTCCACGCGCGGTGCATGCCGGCCGACATCAGGTCGTTCATCAGATCGTAGTTGCTCGCGACCGAATGGAACACGCCCGCCACTTTCTTCGCTTTTTCGGTTTCCTCGACGCTTTCGAAGCCGAAGTGGGTTTTGCTCATCGCGTTGATCCTCAGTAAATGGCAAGACGGCGCCGAGCGGGCGCCGTCGATTTCAGTGGCAGTGGCCGTGCGGCGCGGGGGCCGCCGGCATCGGCGCGTCGCGCTCGACGCCCGCCGCCTGCAGTTTGTCGAAATAGTCGCGCCACAGCGCGTCCTGCTGCGTCGCCAGTTCGTACAGCAGATCCCACGAGTAGATGCCGGTCGAATGACCGTCGGAGAACGTCGGCTGCAGCGCGTAGTTGCCCACGCCCTCGAGCGCGGTGATCGTCACCTCGCGCTTGCCGGTCTGCAGCGTCTCCTGGCCCGGCCCGTGGCCGCGCACCTCGGCCGACGGCGAATAGACGCGCATCAGCTCGAACGGAATCCGGTAATTTTCGCCGTTCGGGTACTGCAATTCGAGCACGCGCGACACCGCGTGCACGACGACGCCGGACGGAATCGGCGTCGTGGAAGTCAAACCGCTCATGGCTGCCTCGAATCGGTCATGCGTTGAATTTCCTCGCGCACCGCATTGTGCAGCAGCGAGGCCTGCGCCGCGCGCGTGCGCAGCAGCGCCTCGGACACGCTGCGCTGGCGCGGCGCCCAGACGGGCTGCGGAAAATGGGCGTCGTTGGAGAAGCGCGGGATCACATGCCAGTGCACGTGCGGCACCATGTTGCCGAGGCTCGCGAGATTCACCTTGTTCGGCTGCATCACGCGGCGCACGGCGCGCTCCACCGCATACACCACGCGCATCAGATGTGCCCGCTCGGGCTCGCCGAGATCGGAAAACTCGGCCACGTGCGTGCCCCAGATCACCCGGCAGAAGCCAGGGTAATCGTGCTCGCCCGTCGCGAGCACGACGCGCAGCGCATCGTCCTGCCAGAGCACCTCGCCGCCGTCTTCACGGCAAAACACGCATTCCATCGTCGCTCCCATGTGGACGGGCGCCGGCGCATCTGCGCCGGCGCCCGCTCATTCCTGGCCCGCCCGGGCGGTCGTCATGCCCGCATTAGACCAGCACGCGCTCGATCCCGCCATTGTTCGCGTGTGCGACATAGTCGGCCATCCAGTTCTCGCCGAGCACCTGGCGCGCGATCTCGACCACGATGTAGTCGGCCTCGAGGTTCGCATCCTCGTTGTAGCGCGACAGGCCCTGCAGGCACGACGGGCAGCTCGTCAGGATCTTCACGTCCGGGCCGTTCGCGCTCGCGGCGGCCGGCGCCGGCGCGTTGCCGGCCACGACCGGGATGCTGCGCAGCTTCGCGGCGCCCTTGCGGATTTCCTCTTCCTTGCGGAAGCGGACCTGGGTGGAGATGTCCGGACGCGTGACCGCCAGCGTGCCCGATTCACCGCAGCAGCGCTCGTTCTTCTCGATCTTGTAGCCGTCCTTCTCCGCGCCCATCAGCTCGTTGACGAGCTTCACCGGGTCCATCGTCTTGATCGGCGTGTGGCACGGGTCGTGATACATGTAGCGCGTGCCCGTCACGCCGTCGAGCTTCATCCCCTTCTCGAGCAGGAACTCGTGGATGTCGATGATCCGGCAGCCCGGGAAGATCTTGTCGAATTCGTAGCCTGCGAGCTGGTCGTAGCAGGTGCCGCACGACACGACCACCGTCTTGATGTCGAGGTAGTTCAGCGTGTTCGCGACCCGGTGGAACAGCACGCGGTTGTCGGTGACAATCTTCTCGGCCTTGTCGTACTGGCCCGAGCCGCGCTGCGGATAACCGCAGCACAGGTAGCCCGGCGGCAGCACGGTCTGCACGCCCGCTTCCCACAGCATCGCCTGCGTCGCGAGGCCGACCTGCGAGAACAGGCGCTCGGAGCCGCAGCCCGGGAAGTAGAACACCGCTTCCGAATCGACGGTCGTCGACTTCGGGTTGCGGATGATCGGCACGATCTTGTTGTCCTCGATGTCGAGCAGCGCGCGCGCCGTCTTCTTCGGCAGGTTGCCCGGCATCTTCTTGTTGACGAAGTGGATCACCTGCTCGACCACGGGCGGCTTGCCGACCGTCGCGGGCGGATGCTGGGTCTGCTTCGTCACGACCTTCTTCAGCATGTCGTTCGCGAAGCGCTGCACCTTGTAGCCGACGCCCATCATCACGCCGCGCGCGGCGTTGATCGTCTGCGGATTGGTCGCGTTCAGGAAGAACATGCCCGCCGCATTGCCGGCGTTGAACTTCTTCTTGCCCATCTTGCGCAACAGGTTGCGCATGTTCATCGTGACGTCGCCGAAGTCGATCTTCACCGGGCACGGCGTCGCGCACTTGTGGCACACCGTGCAGTGGTCGGCCACGTCGTTGAACTCGTCCCAGTGCTTGATCGACACGCCGCGGCGCGTCTGCTCCTCGTACAGGAACGCCTCGACCAGCAGCGAGGTCGCGAGGATCTTGTTGCGCGGGCTGTACAGCAGGTTCGCGCGCGGCACGTGGGTCGCGCACACCGGCTTGCACTTGCCGCAGCGCAGGCAGTCCTTCACCGAATCGGCGATCGCGCCGATGTCGGACTGCTGCATGATCAGCGACTCGTAGCCCATCAGCCCGAAGCTCGGCGTGTACGCGTTGCGCAGGTCGGCACCGTCGAGCAGCTTGCCCTTGTTGAACCGGCCGTTCGGGTCGACGCGCTGCTTGTACGCGCGGAATTCGGCGATCTCGTCGTCGGTCAGGAACTCGAGCTTCGTGATGCCGATCCCGTGTTCGCCGGAGATCACGCCGTCGAGCGAGCGCGCAAGCGTCATGATGCGCGCGACCGCCGCGTGCGCATCCTGCAGCATCTCGTAGTTGTCGGAGTTGACCGGGATGTTGGTGTGGACGTTGCCGTCGCCCGCATGCATGTGCAGCGCGACGAACACGCGGCCGCGCAGCACCTGCTTGTGGATCGCCTGTGCTTCGTCGAGGATCTGCTTGAACGCGCCGCCGTTGAAGATCGCGCGCAGTTCCGCGCGAATCTCCTGCTTCCACGAGATGCGGACCGTGCGGTCCTGCGTGACGTGGAACACGGTCGCGCCCGGCTGCTCGTCCGCGCGATCGGCGAACTTCTCGGCAAGCGCCTCGTAGCCGAGCTGCACGAGGTAGTGCTGCGCCTCGCGAAGCGGCTGGTCGAGCCGGTCGCGCACGAATTCCCAGCGTGCGCGCACGCGCTTGAGCAGCTCCAGCGCCTGCTGCACGCGATCCTCGAGCAGTTCGGCGCTCGGGATCTCGTTCGCGTCGTCGGTCTTGCCGAGCGGCAGGTTGCCGGCGCGGAAGAACGCCTCCAGCGCGTCGACCAGCTGCAGCTTGTTCTTCAGCGACAGCTCGATGTTGATCCGCTCGATGCCGTCGGTGTACTCACCCATCCGGTTCAGCGGGATCACGACGTCTTCGTTGATCTTGAACGCGTTGGTGTGCTTCGCGATCGCGGCCGTGCGGCTGCGGTCGAGCCAGAAGCGCTTGCGCGCCTCCGCGCTGATCGCGACGAAGCCTTCGCCGCTCTTGCCGTTCGCCATCCGGATCACTTCGGACGTCGCGTGCGCGACCGCGTCGGCGTCATCGCCGACGATGTCGCCGATCAGCACCATCTTGGGGAATGCGTTGCGCTTGCTCTTCGTCGCATAGCCGACCGCGCGCAGGTAGCGCTCGTCGAGGTGCTCGAGGCCCGCGAGGATCGCGCCGCCCTGCTTCGACGTTTCGAACAGGTAGTCCTTGATCTCGACGATGCTCGGGATCGCCTCGCGCGCCTGGCCGAAGAATTCGAGACAGACGGTGCGCGTGTGCGCGGGCATCTTGTGCAGCACCCAGCGCGCGGACGTGATCAGCCCGTCGCAGCCTTCCTTCTGCACGCCCGGCAGGCCGGCGAGGAACTTGTCGGTCACGTCCTTGCCGAGGCCTTCCTTGCGGAACCGGCGGCCTTCGATCTCGAGCATCTCCGTCTTCAGCAGCTTCTCGCCCGGCGCGTACGCGCCGTCGAACCACTTCAGTTCGAAACGCGCGACCGCGATGTCGTGGATCTTGCCCTGGTTGTGCTCGTGGCGCGTGACTTCGAGCCAGTTGCCGTCCGGGTCGACCATCCGCCACCAGGCCAGGTTGTCGAGCGCGGTGCCCCACAGCACGGCCTTCTTGCCGCCGGCGTTCATCGCGACGTTGCCGCCGATGCACGATGCGTCGAGCGAGGTCGGGTCGACCGCGAACACGTAGCCGGCCGCCTCCGCCGCTTCCGTCACGCGGCGCGTGACGACGCCCGCGCCGGAGAAGATCGTCGGCACCTTGTGCGCGACGCCCGGCAGTTCGGTCAGCTCGACCGCGCCGAGCTGTTCGAGCTTCTCGGTGTTGATTACCGCGGAGAACGGCGTGAGCGGCACCGCGCCGCCCGTGTAGCCGGTGCCGCCGCCACGCGGGATCACGGTCAGGCCAAGCTCGAAGCAGGCCTTGATCAGGCCCGCGATCTCGGCTTCGGTATCGGGGGTCAGCACGACGAACGGGTATTCGACGCGCCAGTCGGTCGCGTCGGTCACGTGCGACACGCGCGACAGCCCGTCGAAACGGATGTTGTCCTTCTGCGTGCAGCGGCCGAGCGCCTTGGTCGCGCGGCGGCGCAGGTCGGCCATCTTGTCGAATTCGTCGGCGAACTCGTCGACCGCGCGCTGCGCGGCGGCCTCGAGCATCTCGACGCGCTCGGCGCGTTCGCGGCCCGCGTCGTCGTGGTGCGCGGTCAGGTCGGCGCGGCGGCGCTTGCCGATCTCGGTCAGGCGGTGGTTCAGCGCCTCGATCAGCAGCGCACGGCGCTTCGGGTTGTCGAGCAGGTCGTCCTGCAGGTACGGGTTGCGGCGCACGACCCAGATATCGCCGAGCACCTCATACAGCATCCGTGCCGAGCGGCCCGTGCGGCGTTCGGCGCGCAGTTCGTCGAGCACCGACCACGCCTCCGCGCCGAGCAGGCGGATCACGATCTCGCGGTCGGAGAAGGACGTGTAGTTGTAGGGAATCTCGCGCAGACGGGGCGCGGGGTCGGCGGCGACGGCGGCGGCCGCGCCATGCGGATCGAAAACTTGTGGTGCGTTCATGTTCGGACGACTCGGAGGGCCGATACACCGTGCAGGGGCGTCGGCAAGCGCGTGGGCGCAATCTTGGGGAAATCTGTTCTGTTGCCAGGCGTGCGACTAACTCGCATGGGGCCGGAACGGGACTGAACTCACCGTTCCCGACGGGTGGGGCCTGGCGGCACTCGGAGCCATCAGCACGATCGCGCGCGGCGCGCATGCCGCTCCGCCGCGGGGCTGGCTGCGCGCGGCGTCGGCTTCAACGGGGCGATCCGAGGGTGCCTCTGCATCTTCCGATCCTTGATTCAAAACGGAATTCTAACCCATGATCGGGCCACGCGTGACACGCCGGACAGGTCGTGGGGCTATCGCCGCAAGCCGCGCCGGGCTTGGCTCGGCACGTTTTCGCGCCGGAATTCGCCGTCCGTCCGGTCGGTAACCATGCGGTTAAACCGGTAAAAAGGGACGCCTCATGCGGCCAACACGCCGGCCGGCGCGGTTCCGCGACCGTGCGCCCGGCATGCCGCTTGCGTGCGGACCGACCCTTGGCGCTATCATTGATCCTTTACCGTCTGCTTCCGCACTGCACGCGAGCGCCCATGGCATCCCACGATTACCTGAAGAAAATCCTCACCGCGCGCGTCTACGACGTCGCGCTCGAGACGGAACTCGAACCCGCCCGCAACCTGTCGGCCCGGCTGCACAACCCTGTTTACCTGAAGCGCGAGGACAACCAGCCGGTGTTCTCGTTCAAGCTGCGCGGCGCGTACAACAAGATGGCGCACATTCCGGCCGACGCGCTCGCGCGCGGCGTGATCACGGCATCGGCCGGCAATCATGCGCAGGGCGTCGCGTTCTCGGCGGCCCGGATGGGCGTGAAGGCCGTGATCGTCGTGCCGGTCACGACGCCGCAGGTGAAAGTCGATGCGGTACGCGCGCACGGCGGCCCGAGCGTCGAGGTGATCCAGGCGGGCGAGTCGTACAGCGATGCATACGCGCACGCGGTCAAGGTTCAGGCGGAGCGCGACCTCACGTTCGTCCACCCGTTCGACGATCCGTACGTGATCGCCGGCCAGGGCACGATCGCGATGGAAATCCTGCGTCAGCACCAGGGTCCGATTCACGCGATCTTCGTGCCGATCGGCGGCGGCGGGCTCGCGTCCGGCGTGGCGGCCTACGTCAAGGCGGTGCGGCCGGAGATCAAGGTGTTCGGCGTGCAGGCCGAGGATTCGTGCGCGATGGCGCAGTCGCTGCAGAAGGGCGAGCGCGTCGAACTGAGCGAGGTCGGCCTGTTCGCGGACGGCACGGCGGTAAAGCTCGTCGGCGAGGAAACCTTCCGGCTCTGCCGCGAATTCCTCGACGGCGTGTTGACGGTCGACACCGACGCGCTGTGCGCGGCGATCAAGGACGTATTCCAGGATACGCGCAGCGTGCTCGAGCCGTCCGGCGCGCTCGCGGTCGCGGGCGCGAAACAGTATGCGGAACGCGAAGGCATCGAGAACCAGACGCTCGTCGCGGTCACGTCCGGCGCGAACATGAACTTCGACCGGATGCGCTTCGTCGCCGAACGCGCGGAAGTGGGTGAAGCGCGCGAAGCCGTGTTCGCCGTCACGATCCCCGAGGAGCGCGGCAGCTTCAAGCGCTTCTGCTCGCTCGTCGGCGATCGCAACGTGACCGAGTTCAATTACCGGATCGCCGATGCGCAGTCCGCGCACATCTTCGTCGGCGTGCAGATCAAGCGGCGCGGCGAGTCGGAGGAGATCGCCGCGAACTTCGAGTCGCACGGCTTCAAGACCGTCGACCTCACGCACGACGAGCTGTCGAAGGAACATATCCGCTACATGGTGGGCGGCCGCTCGCCGCTCGCGCTCGAAGAGCGCCTGTTCCGCTTCGAATTCCCGGAACGGCCGGGCGCGCTGATGAAGTTCCTGTCGTCGATGGCGCCGGACTGGAACATCAGCCTGTTCCACTACCGCAACCAGGGCGCGGACTACAGCTCGATCCTCGTCGGCCTGCAGGTGCCGCAGGCCGATCGCGCCGAGTTCGAACGCTTCCTCGCGGCGCTCGGCTATCCGTATGTCGAAGAGAGCGCCAATCCCGCGTACCGCCTCTTCCTGTCGTAAAGGCTTCGTGCAATGAATCCCGAACATTCCCCGCTCGGCAAGGCGACCGTCTACGCAGCGCAGTACGACGCGTCGCTGCTGTTCCCGATCCCGCGCGCCGGGGCGCGCGAGCAGCTCGGCATCACGTCGGCGCTGCCGTTCTTCGGCACCGACATCTGGAACGCGTACGAACTGTCGTGGCTCAACGCGCGCGGCAAGCCGCAGCTCGCGGTCGCGACGTTCTACGTGCCGGCCGAATCGCCGAACATCGTCGAATCGAAGTCGTTCAAGCTGTACCTCGGCTCGTTCGCGCAATCGAAGTTCGACTCGCTCGACGCGGTGCGCGACGTGCTGAAGCGCGACGTGTCGGCCGCGTGCGGCGCGAGCGTGTCGGTGCAGCTGGTGTCGCCGCACGATTTCGGCAAGCTCGAGATGGAGGAGCTCGACGGGCTGTCGCTCGATCGGCTCGACCTCGACACCGACGTGTACGAACCCGATCCGTCGCTGCTGTCGGCCGCCGACGCCGAGGACGAAGCGCCGGTCGAGGAAACGCTCGTGTCCGACCTGCTGCGCTCGAACTGCCCGGTCACCGGCCAGCCGGACTGGGGCAGCGTGCAGATTCACTACGTCGGGCCGCAGATCGATCATGCAGGGCTGCTGCGCTACATCATCTCGTTCCGCAATCACACGGGCTTTCACGAGCAGTGCGTCGAGCGGATCTTCCTCGACATCCTGCATGCGTGCAAACCGGTGAAGCTCGCGGTGTATGCGCGCTACACGCGGCGCGGCGGGCTCGACATCAATCCGTTCCGCACGAATTACAACCAGCCGATGCCGGACAACGCGCGGACGGCGCGGCAGTAATAGCGGCCCGCCTGTCACGAAACAGCCCCGCCGGCTCGCGCCGACGGGGCTGTTTCACTGTGCGCAGGGGGGATGCCCGCCCGCATTACTTCACCGGCGGCTTGTAAGCGATGCAATCGATGACCATGCTCGACTGCACGCACGCGCGTGCCAGCGGATGCTCGCCGAAGTACGAAACGAACACCTTGTTGAACGACGCGAAATCGCGCGCGTCGTCGATGCCACACGCCGCAGTGCACGACAAGCTCGAGGCTGTAGCCTGCTCTCTTCAGGAGGTGAGGGGGTACTAGCAGGCGTTTTGGGCCTGCCATCGATCCTGATCCCGTTCTTTGAAATCCGGTCCGACACGCGTGGAGACCCGGCCTTTCACTGCATTGCGGCCAATCGCGCAGCGTTCCATTTTCTTTCTACGGCTGCACGATGCAGCATCGCGAGCGTAATCGATTCCCGCTTGAAGTCGTGGGGCTTTCGTCGCACCCACCGCTGGAATAGCGAATAGAGCAACCCCTCGCCTTCCATCAAAAAATACCGGTGGAAATCGAAATCGCCGGTGTCGACGGCAAATCGCTCAAAAAAATGCCCCATGAAGTCGTTGGCTTCGTCACCGGTCTGCCCAAGGTCTTCCCAGAGCCGAGTGCCGGCGGAGAGCGGCTTCGATGGACCGAGCCCGACCTCTGACCTGACAAAGGCTTCGATCTCGTCCCAACGCACGTTTTCCATCAGAACACCTTATCCTCAGGTTTGACGAGGCTGTTGTACCTTGAGACCGTGCCATGAACGATCCCGAACACGTCGCGCGCCAGCAGCGCCCAACCCACGCCCGGAACGGCGCGCCCGACGAATACGCTGAGCTTCCGGGTCAGGATGATCCGAAATGACTTGATGCTTTGAAGCGTGACGGTTGGCAAAACCTTCCTGTTCAGCTGGTAGCGAAAAATCGAACGCGCCATCACGGATGCGACGGACGTTCCTTTCGTCGCACCGCCGAATTTTTGCCGCGTCGGCAAAACGGGCCAGCCAGCTAGAATCAGGACCACTGCTTCGACATCGTCGATCCCGACCCGTGCGCACGTCTCTTCCACGGCAACGAAAAAGAAAAGTTCGGCGGGCGTGAGATCCGAATGAACGCCATAGCGGCATGTAGTGCTCGTCATGATTCGATTTCACGAAATCGTTGATTGGAATGACGACCATACCCAGCGATCCACCCAATTTGCTCTATCGAGATTCATCGACGCCGCTGGCGTATTGCGCGTCCATTACCGGAGCCGCCCGCCAGACGCGGCATATCGAGTCACGCTCGAGTCACAAGGATTTCATTCAGAGTGTAAAAATTCGGCGCTACTCAGGTCACTCATGCTTGCGTTCCCCACCGAATTATTGCGCTTGCCAGAAGACAAGTGCTCCCGATACCAACCGCCCGCGACATTTCTATTCCGCCAAAACGCAACGAGGCCGGCGCATGTTACTGCGCCGGCCCTGTGACACGACAATTCGCCCGCCCGCGTTACTTCACCGGCGGCTTGTATGCGATGCAATCGACCTCGACCTTGCAGTCGATGACCATGCTCGACTGCACGCACGCGCGTGCCGGCGGATGCTCGCCGAAGTACGACACGAACACCTTGTTGAACGACGCGAAATCGCGTGCGTCGTCGAGCCACACGCCGCAGCGCACGACGTGCTCGAGGCCGTAGCCGGCTTCCTTCAGGATCGCGATCACGTTCTCGATCGTCTGCTTCGACTGCGTGACGATCCCGCCTTCGACGACCTCGCCGTTCACCATCGGCGTCTGGCCCGACACGTACAGCCAGCCGTCGGCCTCGACCGCGCGTGCAAACGGCATCACCTGCCCGCCGGTACCCTTCGCTTCGCCCACGCCATATCGCTTCATCGTTTCACTCCTGGTTGGTCGACCGGCCTCGGCGCGCAAGCGCCGGCGCCGGTCCCATGCAACACACGGTTGCGGATGCGCGCGCCGGCATGGCGCACGCGGCAAATCGGATCAGGACCGCGTTCAGAACGCGGCGTCGGCACTCGCCGCCACGCGCTCGCCGCGCGCGACGAAACCGCCGGCGCGCTCGCCGGTCGGCTGGCCGTTCTCGTAGGTCAGCACGCCGTTCACCCACACCGCGTCGATCCCGTGCGCGGGCTGTTGCGGCTTCTCGAACGTCGCCGCATCGATCACGCGCGCCGGATCGAACAGCACGAGATCCGCGTGGTAGCCGACGTGCACCTCGCCGCGCCGCGCGATCCCGTAGCGGCGCGCGGACAGCGACGTCATCTTGCGGATCGCCTCCTCGAGCGGCAGCAGGTTCGTGTCGCGCACGTAGTGCCCGAGCACGCGCGGGAACGCGCCCCACAGCCGCGGGTGCGGCAGCGGATCGTTCGGCAGGCCATCCGAGCCGACCATCGTCGCCGGATGCGACAGGATGCGGCGCACGTCGTCCTCGGACATGTTGTGGTACACGGCGCCGGCCGGGCGGATCCGCTGCGCGGCCTCCTGCTCGGTCACGCCCCAGTCGGCCGCGATCGCCTTCAGCAGCTTGCCCGCGACTTCCGGATGCGGCTCCGACCACGTGATCGTGATGTCGATGTCGCCCGTCACCTGCTTCAGGTCGAGCGTCGACGAACTGCGGCTGTACGGATAGCAGTCGCAGCCGACCGGCTGGTAGCGGCGCGCGCCTTCGAGCGACGCGAGCACCTCGGTGCTGCGCCCCCAGTTCGACGGGCCTGCGCACTTCAGGTGCGAGATCACGACCGGCACCTGCGCGTGACGGCCGACGCGGTACGCCTCGTCCATCGCGTCGAGGATCGCGTCGAATTCGGTGCGCATGTGCGTCGTGTAGAGCGCGCCCGCGTTCGCGAGCGGCTCGGCGAGCGCCATCACTTCCTCGGCCGGCGCCGCGAACGCGGAGCCGTACGCAAGGCCCGACGACAGCCCGAGCGCGCCGTTCGCGAGCGCTTCCTCGAGTTGCGTGCGCATCCCGGCGATTTCGCCGTCGGTCGCCGCGCGGTCGAGGCGGTCCATCTGGTTGTTGCGCAGCGCGGTGTGCCCGACGAGCGCCGCGACGTTCACGGCCGGACGCGCGTCGTTGACGGCCGCGACGTAGGCAGCGAAGGTCGGATAGCGGAACGCGTCGCGATCGCCGAGCAGGTTCATCGGGTCGGGCGGATCGCCAGCGAGCGTCACCGGCGACGCGCTGATCCCGCAGTTGCCTACGATCACGGTCGTCACGCCTTGCGAGATCTTCGGCAGCATCTGCGGCGCGCGGATCACGTGCGTGTCGTCGTGCGTGTGGACGTCGACGAAGCCCGGCGCGAGCGCGCGGCCGTTCGCATCGACGACGGTCTCGGCGAGCCAGTTCGACAGGTTGCCGATCGCCGCGATCACGCCGTTGCGGATCGCGACGTCGCGCGTGACGGGCGGTGCGCCCGTGCCGTCGTACAGCTGCGCGCCGACGATCAGCGTATCGGCGGCTTCGGGATGCGAATGCATGGTCAGTCTCCTACCGGTTGACGGTCTCCGCCGCCGCGGTGCGCATCGAGCGCATGCTTGATGCGGCGCAGCGATTCTCGGCCCGCATCGCCGAGCCGCAGCGCGACTCCGGTGACGAGCACGTCGATCGCCATCATCATCGCGTAGCGCGATGTCGAAGGCTTGTAGATGAAATCGGTTTCGAACGCGACGACCGGGATCAGGTGGTCGGCGAGCTTCGCGAGCGGCGAAGCCGGCGCGGTGATCGCGATCAGCTTCGCGCCGTAGCGCTTCGCGAGGCGGCAGCTCTCGAGCAGCTCGGGCACGCGCCCGCTCACCGACAGCGCGATGACCACGGTGTCGCGCGACAGCGTCGCCGATACCATCCGCTGCAGCACGCTGTCCTGGTAGCTCGCGACCGGCCGCCCGAAGCGCACGAGCCGGAAGCGCAGTTCGTCGGCGAGCGCGGTCGAGCCGCCGCCCTGCCCGTACACGTAGACCATCTTCGCGCCGGCGAGGAGATCGGCCGCGGCATCGAACGACGTGTTGCGCAGCAGCTGGTGGTTGTGCGCGAGCGCGACGCGGATCTCGTCGTAGACGACCGATGCCGGGCTCGCGTCCGCTTCCGCAGGCTCGCCGGACGGCACGAGAAAGCGCTGGCCGACCGCCGCCGCCTGCGCGACGAGCACCTTCAGTTCGCGCACGTCGCGGCAGCCGACGGCCTTCGCGAACCGCGTGACCGTCGCGACGCTGACTTCCGCGTCGCGCGCGAGCGCGCCGATGCTCGCATGCGCGGCGCGCGCGAGATCGGCGAGGATGAAGGCCGCGACCTTGCGTTCGGCCTCGCGCAGCTCGGGCGCGCATTCGGCGATCCGCGCGACGATGTCGAGGACCGGCTGGGCAACCGGTTGCTCGGCGGTGAACGGAACGGACGGAGTGGCGGACGAATTCATCTGCTGAAAAGGGTGTGGCGCTTTATGTTACTAAATAACATCACCGCGCCGATGCTACTTTCTGTACCATCTGCATGTCAACTTCAATGCAATGCATAGTGATGATGGAGCGGGATGACATGAAAGTTACAAACTATCAGGAACCGACAATCAATCCGTTGGGCAAGGGCCTCGGCAACCTGCCGAGCGCGAGCGTGCCGCTCGACGACGCAGGCCGCCTCGAGTGGAACCTGCTCGCGGAAGACGTCAGCCTGCCGGCAGCGGTGCTGTACGAGGATCGCATCGAACACAATCTGAACTGGATGCAGGCGTTCGTCCAGCAGTACGGCGCGCAGTTCGCGCCGCACGGCAAGACGACGATGGCGCCGCAACTGTTCCGCCGCCAGCTCGCCGCCGGCGCGTGGGGCATCACGCTCGCGACCGCGCACCAGACGCAGGCCGCGTATCACGGCGGCGTGCGCCGCGTGCTGCTCGCGAACCAACTGGTCGGCCGCCAGAACATGACGATCATCGCGGGGCTGCTGTCCGATCCCGACTTCGAATTCTTCTGCCTCGTCGATTCGGCCGACAGCGTCGACCAGCTCGGCCGCTTCTTCGGCGAAGCGAAGAAAACGCTGAACGTGCTGATCGAGCTCGGCGTGCCGGGCGGCCGCGCAGGCGTGCGCGACGCCGCGCAGCGCACCGCCGTGCTCGACGCGATCGCGCGCTATCCGGACACGCTGAAGCTGGCCGGCATCGAACTCTACGAAGGCGTGCTGAAGGAGGAAGGCGAGATCCGCGCGTTCCTGCAGGACGCGGTCGCGTTCACGCGCGAGCTGACCGAAGCCGGCCGCTTCGCGCGCACGCCGGCGATCCTGTCGGGTGCCGGCTCGGCGTGGTACGACGTGGTCGCGGAGGAATTCGCGAAGGCGTCCGATGACGGTTTCGCGGAAGTCGTGCTGCGTCCGGGCTGCTACCTGACGCACGACGTCGGCATCTACAAGAAGGCGCAGACCGACGTGTTCGCGCGCAACCCGATCGCCCGCAGGATGGGCGAAGGGCTGCTGCCGGCGCTGCAGCTGTGGGCGTACGTGCAATCGGTGCCGGAAGCCGACCGCGCGATCATCGCGCTCGGCAAGCGCGACGCGGCGTTCGACGCGGGCCTGCCCGAGCCGGCGCGCCACTTCCGCCCCGGTCGCGACAGCGCGCCGCGCGACGTCGCCGCGAGCGAAGGCTGGGCCGTCACCGGGATGATGGACCAGCACGCGTACCTGCAGATCCCGCCGGGCGCGGACGTGAAGGTCGGCGACATGGTCGCGTTCGATATCTCGCATCCGTGCCTGACGTTCGACAAGTGGCGCCAGCTGCTCGTGCTCGATCCGCAGTTCCGCGTGACGGAAGTCGTCGAAACCTTCTTCTGACGCCTGGCGCCATCGCGCCGCCTCGCCGCCCCACCGCAGCGCGGGGCGGCCGTCACGCGCGCTTCAATCTGCCGGAGTACACTGCGCTTTCGTCCTCGGGGCTGCTTCGCCGCCGCAGCGCATGCCTGCCGCGCCCGGCGCGAACGGCCCCTCAACGCTGTTCAATGGAGAAAGCCATGGCCGCGAAGAAGATCCTGTTCCTGACCGGTGATTTCGCCGAAGACTACGAAACGATGGTGCCGTTCCAGGCGCTGCAGGCCGTCGGCCATCACGTCGATGCAGTCTGCCCGGGCAAGCGCGCGGGCGACAAGGTCAAGACCGCGATCCACGATTTCGAGGGCGACCAGACCTACACCGAGAAGCCCGGCCACAACTTCACGCTGAACGCGACGTTCGACGACGTCGATGCGGCGGGCTACGACGCGCTCGCGATCGCGGGCGGCCGCGCGCCGGAATACCTGCGTCTCGATGCGAAGGTGATCGCGCTGGTGCGCGCGTTCGCCGAAGCCGGCAAGCCGATCGCCGCGATCTGCCATGCGGCGCAGCTGCTCGCGGCCGCCGACGTGATCCGCGGCAAGCGCATCTCGGCCTACCCGGCCTGCGCGCCCGAAGTGAAGCTCGCGGGCGGCGAATATGCGGACATCCCGGTCGACGCGGCCGTGACCGACGCGCCGTTCGTCACCGCGCCCGCGTGGCCCGCGCATCCGGCATGGCTCGCGCAGTTCCTCGCGCTGCTCGGCACGCGCATCGAGCTGTGAACGAGGTGGAATGAATTGAAGTGAAACGCCGGCCGGCGGCGGGTTCGTGCGACCCGTGTGCCGCGCCGGTCGCGAGCGGCCGGGGCGTGCGCCCCTTCGGGCCGCTCCCCGCCCCGCCCTTCAGCGCGATGCCGGCGTCGAGCCGACATCCGCAATCCGCGACTCCAGCATCGCCAGCGCGCCCGACAAGGCGGTCAGCACGTCGTCCGGCAGTTGCGCCATCGTCTGGTCGAGGAACGCCTTGCGGCGCGGCAGGCACGCGTCGAACGCGGCGCGGCCCTCGGCGGTCAGCGTGACGTTGGTCACGCGGTTGTCGCGCGCATCGGACGCGCGCTCGATCCAGCCGAGCGCGTCGAGCGACTTCAACTGGCGCGTGAGCGCGCCCGGATCGATGCGCAGCACCTCGACGAGCTTCTTCTGCGACGAATGCCCGTCCATCGTGTGCAGCGCGACCATGATGCGCCAGCGCGGCATCGGCTGCCCGACGTGCGTTTCGAACGCGGTCATGAACGCGCGATACGTGCGTCCGAATTGCTGCAAGATCGCGACGCGGTCCTGTTCTTCCATGCGCTGATGCCTACTCGTTCAATCGGTGAATCGTTCAATCGGCCGCGACACGCGGCTCGATCTTGTGCCGCAGCGCGATCGGCGGCACGCGGCGGGACTGCCACACCGACACCACGGCGACGACGGCCGCCATCGCGACACCCAGGTGAATCGCGCCGACCAGCGATTCGCGGGCCGTTTCCAGCAGCAGCGCGCCATTATGCCCGGCGCGGGTCAGCTCCGCGACCAGACCGCCTTGCGCGGCGCGGTCGATCAGGATCTGCGGATCGGCGAGCTGCGCGTGCCACTGCAGCGCGTGCTCGCCCGACAGCGCGTCGCGCACGCCGCTCGAATACATCTGGTTGACCAGCGTGCCCGTGAGCGCGGTGCCGATCATCCCGCCGACCATGCGCAGCGACTGCAGCAGCGCGGTCGCGATGCCGAGGTGCTCGCGGCCGGCCGTCTGCTGCGCGAACACGGTGAGGTTCGGCAGCACGAAGCCGAGGCCGATACCGCCCGCGACCATCAGCGCCATCAGCATCCAGGTCGGCGTCGTGTGCGTCGACACGACGATGCCCGCGCATGCGATCGCGAACAGCACGAAACCGACATGCAGCATCGCGTTCGGATTGCGGATGCGCGTGACGACGCGGCCGTTCATGATGCTGCCGATCGTGATGAACACGACGAGCGGCGTGATCACGAGCCCCGCCGCCTTCGGCGACATCCCGAAGCCGCCCTGGAACAGCAGCGGCGCGTAGAACAAGAGCGAGAACATCGAGAAGCCGGCCAGGATCGCGAGCACGAACAGCGCCGACAGCGCGCGGTTGCCGAACATGTCGAACGGCAGAATCGGCTGCGCGCAGCGCTTTTCCCAATGCCACAAGCCGATGCCGGCGCCGACCGCGACGACCAGCAGCAGCGAGGCCCAGCTCATCACGCCGTACTTCGGCAGCCATTCGACGAACAGCTGCAGCGCACCGAGCGAGACCGCGATCAGCAGCGCGCCGGGCCAGTCGAGCCGCATCTTGCGGTCGTGCTCGACGTGCCGCAGGTGCGGCAGGTAGCGCCACACGAAGAACAGCGACAGCAGGCCGACCGGCAGGTTGACGTAGAACACCGAGCGCCAGCCGAACGACTGGGTCAGGATCCCGCCGAGCGACGGTCCGACCGCATTCGCGATGCCGAATGCGGAGCTCATCAGCACCTGCCAGCGCAACCGCACGACGGAATCGGGGAACAAATCGGGAATGCACGCGAACGCGGTACCGACCAGCATCCCGCCGCCGATCCCCTGCAGGCCGCGGGCGAGCACCAGGAACAGCATGTCGTTGGCCATCCCGCACAGCACCGACGCGCCGGTGAACACGACGATCGACGCGATCACGAACCACTTGCGGCCGTAGTAGTCGCCGAGGCGGCCGAAGATCGGCACGGTGATCACGGAACTGAGCAGGTACGAGGTCGCGACCCACGCGTACAGGTCGAAACCCCTCAACTCGGCGACGATGGTCGGCAACGCGGTGCCGACGACCGTCTGGTCGAGCGCGACGAGCATGGTGACGAACGAGATGCCGATCATCGCCAGCAGCGATTCGCGGAACGGCAGGACTTGCCCGCTCGAATGGTGGGCGGCAGTATGGACAGCCATTTTTTGTTGATGCAACTTTTGACGAGTCAAACAATCTCAAAATTCTAGCACGGCGGAGTAATCTAGGCCGGCGAAGGTGCGGGGCCCGTTCCCCACCGCCAAGGAGAAAGATGGAACCGATTTCGATCACGCCTGCCGCGACGCTGTCGCCGGAAGACCAGGATGCGTTGCGACGCGCGAAACAGGTGCTGGAAAGCCCGTCGCTGACGATGAAGCTGACCGGCGTGCTGGGCGCGCCGGTCGAGAAGATGATCGCGCGGCTGCCGGACTTCGCGACCGGCAAGATCAACGACGCGACGCAGCTTGCGCTGCGCAAGTGCCTGAACATCGCGCTGCGCACGCTCGGCAAGCCGCAGACGCCCGATGCCGAGCCGGACAAGCCGAGCAACCTGCTGCACAAGCTCGCGGTCGCGACGACCGGCGCGGCGGGCGGCGCGTTCGGCTTCCTCGCGCTGCCGGTCGAGCTGCCGGTCACGACCACGCTGATCTTCCGCTCGGTATGCGACATCGCGCGCAGCGAGGGCGAGGACCTGGGCTCGGTGGACACGCAGCTGCAGTGCCTGGCCGTGCTCGGCATGGGCGGCAACCCGGACAAGCGGGAAGAGGACGCCGATCTCGGCTATTTCGTGCTGCGCGGCGCGCTCGCGCAGGCGATTTCGAAGGCGTCGTCGGACATCACGACGAAAGGGATCGCCGCGCACAGCTCGGCGGCGGTATTCAAGCTCGTGCAGACGGTGGCATCACGCTTCTCGGTGCAGGTCACCGAGCAGATGGCCGCGAAGTCGATCCCGGCGATCGGCGCGGTGCTCGGCGCGACCGTCAACACGCTGTTCATCGACCACTTCCAGCAGATGGCGCACGGCCATTTCACCGTGCGCCGGCTCGAGCGCAAGTACGGCTCGGTGGCCGTGCAGGCCGCGTATCAGGCGATCGACGGCTCGCCCGCGCGCTGAACCGCCCGCTCGACCGCGACGCGGCGCAGGAACGCGGCCGCCCGGTCGAGCGCGGCGCGCGACTCCGGCACCATCGGCGTGTACAGCTGCCACACGTGCGGCATGTCGGGCCACACCTCGATCTCCACCGGCACGCCGGCCGCTTTCGCGCTGTCGGCGACGCGGCGCGCGTCGTCGAGCAGCACCTCGGTGCTGCCGGCCTGGATGAAGAGCGGCGGCAGCCCGGTGAAGTCCGCATAGAGCGGCGACGCGTACGGATGCGTCGCCGATGCGTCGCCCAGATACAGCTGCGCCGCCTTCGGCAGCGCCGCGGCCGCGAACATCGGGTCGAGGCCGTCGTTGCTGCGCATCGTCGCGCCGGTGCCGGCCAGGTCGGTCCAGGGCGAGAACAGGATCGCGCCGGCCGGCAACGGTTCGCCGCGATCGCGCAGCGCGACGAGCGTCGCGAGCGCGAGGCCGCCGCCCGCGGAATCGCCGCCGAACACGATCGACTCGGGCGGCGTGCCGAGCGCGAGCAATTGCCGGTACGCGGCCAGCGCGTCGTCGAGCGCGGCCGGGAAGCGGCTCTCGGGTGCGAGCCGGTAATCGAGCGAGAACGAGCGCACGCCCGCGCGCTTGGTGAGGCCGAACACGAGCGGCCGATGGGTTTTCGTCGAACAGAAGTAGTAGCCGCCGCCGTGGAAGTACAGCAGCGTGCGGCCGGGCCCGCGCGCGCCGAGCGCATCGGTGCGTTCGAGCCATTCGCCCCGCAGCGGCGCGTCGCCGGGACGGTAGCATTCGCGCAGCCGGTAGCCCGACGGCGCGCGACGCGGCACGACCGTTCTGAGGTCGGTGAAGCGCCGCGCGCGGGCGGGATCGAGCACTGGGCGCGTGGTCTCGGGACGAAACTGCCGGCGCAGCAGCCAGCACGCGAACTTGCTTTGCCAACTCATCGAACCTACTCCGTCATCGCAGTGTCACGATGGTACGTGCGATCGTTGCCGCGCCGCTCGACGGGAGCCTCTACATCAAACGCCAGCCTCGGTTTGCCGGCCTAGGTTCGCCGGCCTCAGTTCGCCGGCATCACCTGGCCGCGGATCTCGCCGGCCGGATGCTCCTTCGTGTGCACGTTGAAGTACCACTTGCCGCTCATCAGGTCGGTCACCTGCGCGTCGGTGAGCGCCTTCGATCCCTTGATCGGGCTCGCGAGCTCGTCCTTCGGGATCGGCACCTGCACGCCGGCGTTCTGGCCGACCGGCGCGGGCCCGTGGAAGTGCGCGGCGGTCGCCGGCCCCGTGAGGTGTTCGTAAGTCACCGTCCACTGCAGCAGGTGGCTGGCCGTGTCGTAGGTCGCATCGACGGCGCCGGCGCCCTTGGTCGCGGTGGGCGGCACTTCGCTCGACGGCTGCAGGTTGGCGGACAGGCGCACCGTTTCGGCAGCGGCGCTGCCGGCGGCCAGCACGCCCGCGAGCAACGCCACCTGGAGCAAACGCAGCTTCGGCATGAATTCTCCTTGTACGACGTGGTACGCCACCCGGCCGGGGGACGCTCCATGATGGTAGTCGATCGCCGCCGATCCGGCAGCCCGCGCGTCGCGCGCCAGCCTGACGGAACCTGGAAGAGACCTTTGCAGCACGCGCCCTGAATCTGCGCGCGGCCTTTCGCTACACTTCGTCTCACAGTTGCTTGTTTCCTTCGTCCGAAGGAGTCTGCGAGTATTCACGCGGCCATCCGGCCGCGTTTTTTTTTGCGCGTGCCGCACGGCATACGGGCATCGTCCGGCACCTTCCGCTGCGCTCACCATCAAGCGTCGCGAATCGATTTCGCCGCGGCGGTCTAGCCCGGCATCGCGCCGGCACCGCGCCTCACGCGCGATAGCCGGGATCGATGCGATCGACGATGCGCTGCAACGCGTCGAACGCGTCCTGCCCCGCACCGTGCTTCGGATCGAAATTCAGCGAATCGCGCACGCAGCCCTCCAGCACCGGCGGCGCGATCGGCAGTGCATCGCCGATCGCATGGGTCGCGACCTGCACCTCGCACGCGCGATTGAGCAGCCACATCAACGAGAAGGTCTGCGCGAGCGTCGCGCCGATCGTCACGGGCCCGTGGTTGCGCAGCAGCAGCACGGGCCGCCCGCCGGCGCTCTCGACGATGCGCCGCCCTTCCTCGAGATGCACGGTGATGCCCTCGAAATCGTGATACGCGATCTTCCCGTACAGCTGCGCCGAATAGAAGTTCGAGAACGACAGCCCGTCGCGCGAGCAGCACACGGCCATCGTCGGCGTCGTATGCACGTGCATCACGCAGTGCGCGTCGGGCAGCGCCGCATGGATCGCGCTGTGGAAGGTGAAGCCGGCCGGATTGATCGGCCAGTCGGAATGGCCGATCACGTTGCCGTCGAGGTCGATCTTCACGAGGTTCGACGCGCACACCTCGCGGTAATGGAGCCCGAACGGATTGATCAGGAAATGGCCGTCCTCGCCCGGCACGCGCAGCGAGATATGGTTGTAGATCAGCTCGGTCCAGCCGAGATGGTCGAAGATCCGGTAGGCGGCCGCGAGCTGCACGCGCGCCTGCCACTCGGCTTCGGAAAAACGGGCGGGACGCGTGAACGGCTGGTTGGGTACACGTTGCATGGGGCTCTCCGGTTGCGGGCTTGCGCGGCCGCGCGGGCGGCGCGCGTATCGTCCCTCGTCTCCTGGCGGCGCACGCGGCGTGCTTGGCGCACATGGCGCGTGCGGCGCGTCGTTCGGCACCGCTTCCGCCCGCATTGCGCGAGCCGTCCGGCGGCACCCTTCACGATACGCATATCGTTGCGCGCACAACCATATCACCTTTCCCCGCGCACCGGTATCGCGGGTTTGGCCCGAGCCGTTCCGGCCCTTACAACTGGTCGTCGACCGGCAGCAGCATGAAAAGGCCGGTCATCACGTTGCGCAGCAGCCCGGCATGCGGATCGACGTGATAGAGGGTCGACTGGCCGCCGTCGACGCCCGTCCATTCGAGTGCCGGCGGCCCGCCGTCCATTTGCTTCACGAGCGTGACGCGATAGCTTTCGTCGGGCTGCGTCACCCGTGCGAAGATCTCCGCGGCCTGCTGCGCGAGCACCGGGCTGTGGATCACGAGCGCGAGCTCGGTGTTGAGGTGCGCCGAGCGCGGGTCGAGATTCAGCGAGCCGATCACCAGGATGTGCCGGTCGATCACGTACGCCTTCGCGTGCAGGCTCGCACGCGAGCGCGAGCCGAACAGCCGCGCGGACTGCTGGCCCGGCTGTGCCTTGAACTCGTACAGCTCGACGCCGCGCTCAAGCAACGGCACGCGGTACGGCGCGTAGCCGGCCTGCACCGCGACCGCATCGGTCGCCGCGAGCGAATTCGTCACGATCGCGACGCGCACGCCGCGCCCGACCGTGTCGCCGAGGATCTTCACGCCGGCATCGTGCGGCACGAAGTACGGCGAAAACGCGAGGAATTCCTTCTGCGCGCCGCGCATCAGCTCGACGAGGCGCTGCATCGGCGGGCTCACGTATGCATCGGTCGGCTGCGCGACCTTGGTCGGCGCATCGACCTTGAATTCGGCCGGCGCCCACACGAGCGCGAGCTGGTCGCGCGCGATCTGCTGCGCGAGCGGTGTCGCGTTCAGCGGCTTCGCGTTGTACGGGTCGGCATTCTTGCGCCAGTGGTCGCGCAGCTCGTCGCGCATCGCGTCGAGATCCTTCGGAGCGAACGTCTGATGATTCAGCACGCGCAACGGATAGCTGCTCGCGCTCGCCCAGTAGCCGTCGAAGCTCTTCGAGACATCGTTCGTCACGGGGCCTGCGGCGAGCACGTCGAGATCGCGAAACTGCAACGTCGGGCTCGCACTGAAGTATT
This sequence comes from Burkholderia sp. Bp8991, assembly GCF_003853795.1. Taxonomy (NCBI): domain Bacteria; kingdom Pseudomonadati; phylum Pseudomonadota; class Betaproteobacteria; order Burkholderiales; family Burkholderiaceae; genus Burkholderia; species Burkholderia sp. Bp8991. The sequence continues at coordinate 247,753 of NZ_QTQJ01000006.1, forward strand.
CGTCGCCGAGATTGCGGCCGCCGACGATCGCGAGCTGGTTGTCCGCGATCATCGCCTTGTTGTGCATCCGCCGCGTGAAGCTGTCGATCCGCGTGAAGTAGTTGGCCGTGCGCTCGACCATCCCGTATTGCGACGCGCCGAACGGATTGAACACGCGAATCTCGATGTTCGTGTGCGTGTTCAGCGCGGCCATGACGCGATCGATGTCGTGGAAGTTCAGGTCGTCGACCAGCATCCGCACGCGCACGCCGCGATCGGCCGCATACAGCGCCGCGCCCAGCAGCAGCTTGCCGGTCGTGTCCTCGGTCGCGATGTAGTACTGCATGTCGAGCGTCTTCGTCGCCGCGCGTGCGAGCGCGATGCGCATCTGCAGCGCGGTCGCGCCGTCGGGCAGCAGCCGGAAGCCCGACTGCCCCGGATGCGCGGCTTCCGGCGCGGCCAGCGCAGCGCGCAACGGCGTCGCGGTATCGGTCGGCAACGCGTGCGAGACGGGACGATCGAGCGTGGTGGCGGGCGGATGCGTCGCGCAGGCGGTGGCCAGCGACAGCAGCGCGCACACGGCGAGCGCGCAGGCCGGGCGGCCGACGGCGCGCAACGACAATGCGGCCGGCGCGCACCGGATCAAGGACGTGAGCACGGAAACTCCCTCGACAGGCGGATCAACGGGTCCGCAATCGCCGCGGCGCGCGGCTGACGGGCGGGTTCAATCGATTCTAGGGGGCGCCCGATGAACCGGTCAATCGTGCGCCCGGCGCATGCGGCGCCGAGCCGCCACGCATGCCGCGCGCGGCCGCGGCCCTGAACCGCGGCCGGCGGGCGTCCTCGGATTCGACCGCCAGGCGGACCCGCCGCGCCCATGGTCCAACCAATCTCACGGCGCGTCGTCGCTTCGCTCGAAGTGGCTGCGCACGTAGTCGATATGGGTCTGCATCGCCGTGCGCGCCTCCTCGGGCCGGTGCGCGCAGATCGCGTCGCAGACCACCCGGTGCTGCTGCAGCAGCAACTCCGATGCCTGCTCGTCGTGCGTGGTCATCCCCGCGACGTTGATCGAGATGTGCTCGCGCAGCATCCCGAGCACGCTCGTGTGCAGGTGCAGGAACATCGTGTTGTGCGACGCGAGCGCGATCGCCTCGTGCAGCTTCGCGTCGGCCGACGCCTCGAGGGCCGCGTCGTCGTTCGCGTGCGCGGTCTCGAGCTCGCGCAGCAGCGCGCGGATCCGGCGCCGGTCGTGCGCGTCGGCGCGCAGCGCGGCGAAATACGCGGTCGCGCCTTCAAGCACGCGGCGAAACTCGAGTATGTCGTCGCGCAGCGCCGGATGGTCGGCAACCAGCTGCCCCCACGGCGACGCGATGCCCGCGCGCAACTGGTCCGTCACGTAGACGCCCGCGCCGCGCCGGCTCTGCAGCAGCCCGCGCGCGACGAGCCGCTGGGTCGCCTCGCGCACCGTATTGCGCGCGACGCCGTACTGCTGCGCGAGCACGCGCTCGGCCGGCAGCCGCGCGCCGGCCGGCCACGTGCCGTCGAGCAGCGCCGTCTCGATCTTGCGCATCACCACTTCGGTCCGGCCCCGTGCCGTCATCGCCGCCATCGCCGTCTCCCCATCCGGAATACCCGTCACGCCGATTGGCCCAACCAATTTGAGCTGCGGCGCCGTCGCGGGAATTATGCAGCGAAATCGTCGTCCCGCATTCGCATGCCGGGCCGGCACCCCTGGAGCGAGACATGAACGAAAGGCACTACCCCGCCGCCGCCCCCGCGCACGTCTATCTGTTCGCGACCTGCCTGGTCGACCTGTTCGTCCCCGAAGCCGGGCTCGACGCGGTCCGCCTGCTGGAACGCGAAGGCCTGACCGTCCACTATCCGCGCGGCCAGAGCTGCTGCGGGCAGCCGGCCTACAGCAGCGGCAATCCCGACGAAGCGCGCCGCGTCGCGGCCGCGCAGCTCGACCTGTTCGCCGAGCCGTGGCCCGTGATCGTGCCGTCCGGCTCGTGCGCGGGCATGATCCGGCACCATTGGCCCGCCCTGTTCGCCGACGATCCCGTGCACGGCCCGAAGGCACGCGCGATCGCGGAGCGCACCTACGAACTCGCCGAATTCCTCGTCCATGTGCTCGACGTGCGGCTCGACGCCGTCACCGCCAACGCCGGCCCGGACGAGCGCGTCGTGCTGCACACGTCGTGCGCGGCCCGCCGCGAGATGGGCACGCGCGTGCACGGCGTCGCGCTCGTCGACGCGCTGCCGGGCGTCACGCGCATCGAACATGAACGCGAATCGGAATGCTGCGGCTTCGGCGGCACGTTCTCGCTGAAGCATCCCGACATCTCCGGCGCGATGGTGCGCGACAAGGTCGCATCGGCCTGCGCGACGGGCTGCGACCGGCTCGTGTCGGCGGACTGCGGCTGCCTGCTGAACATCGGCCACGCTGCGGCCAAGGCCGGCGCCGCGCTGCCCGTCGAGCATCTCGCGAGCTTCCTGTGGCGCCGCACGGCCGGTGCCGGCTCGCTGCGCGGAGACACGCAATGAGCGCGCGCGACGCCATCCTCGCGCGCCTGCGCGCCGCCGCCCCCGGCGTCGCCGTGAACGCCGCGCCCGCGCTCGATGCGCGCATCGACATGCATTACGCGGCGCGGCGCGCGGCAGTCGCCCCCGATCCTCGCGCGCTCGCGCAGACGATGCAGGCCGCGCTCGCCGCGTCGCACGCCGAAGTCTGGTGCGCCACCGCCGACGCATGGCCCGCGCAGCTTGCCGCGCGCCTGGCCGAGGCCGGCGTGCGCCGCCTGCTGCTCGACCCGGCCCGCCCCGAAGCCGCGGCCCTCGCGCAGGCGCTGCCCGACGCGGTCGCGCCGGTGCCGTTCGACCGGCCGATCGACGCATGGAAAGCCGAGCTGTTCGACACGATCGACGCGGGCTTCACGGTTGCGCGCTCGGGCATCGCGGCGACCGGCACGGTCGTGCTCGCGCCCGATGCCGGCACGCCGCGCACGGTGTCGCTGGTGCCGCCGCTGCACGTCGCGCTCGTGCATGCGAACACGCTGCACGCGGACCTTCACGCGGCCGCGCACGCGGAGCGCTGGCACGCCGGCATGCCGACCAACGTCGTGCTGGTGTCGGGCCCGTCGAAGACCTCCGACATCCAGCAGACCCTCGCGTATGGCGCACACGGCCCGCGCAACCTCTGGGTCGTGATCGTCACCGAACCGACCGCAACCGCCCGCCAGGACCTGCCGCGATGAGCGAAAAACCGCTGCAATTCGTCGCCCCGGGCGACTTCAAGGCCCGCGCGCGCGCCGCGCTCGACGATCCCGCGCTGCGCCGCAGCTTTCGCGGCGCGATGGATTTCCTGCAGGGCAAGCGCGCGACCCAGTTCCCCGACGACACCGAGCTGCAGCAGCTGCGCGATCTCGGCGAAGCGGTGCGCCAGCACGCGCTCGCGCAACTGCCCGCGCTGCTCGAGCGGCTGGAGGCGAAGCTCACCGCGGCCGGCGTGCACGTGCACTGGGCCGAGACGGCCGCCGACGCGAACGCGATCGTGCTCGGCATCGCGCAGGCGAAGAAGGCGCGCCGCGTGATCAAGGGCAAGTCGATGGCGAGCGAGGAAATCGAGTTGAACCATTACCTCGCGGATCACGGCGTCGACTGCATCGAGTCCGACATGGGCGAGTTCATCGTGCAGCTCGCGGGCGAAAAGCCGTCACACATCGTGATGCCGGCGATCCACAAGACGCGCGGCGACATCGCCGAGCTGTTCGAGGAACACATCCCGGGCACGCGTTACACGGAGGACGTCGACGAGCTGATCCAGACCGGCCGGCGTGCGCTGCGCCGCGCGTTCGCGGAAGCCGACATCGGCCTGTCCGGCGTGAACTTCGCGGCGGCCGACACGGGCACGCTGTGGCTCGTCGAGAACGAGGGCAACGGCCGGCTGTCGACCACCGTGCCCGACACGCACGTCGCGATCATGGGGATCGAGAAGGTCGTCGAGAAACTCGAGCACATCGTGCCGCTGTCGAGCCTGCTCACGCGCTCGGCCACCGGCCAGGCGATCACGACCTACTTCAACCTGATCTCGGGCCCGCGCCGCGACGGCGAACGCGACGGCCCGCGCGAGCTGCATCTCGTGCTGCTCGACAACGGCCGCACGCAGGCCTACGCCGACGAGCAGCTGCGCGCGACGCTGCAATGCATCCGCTGCGGCGCGTGCATGAACCACTGCCCCGTCTATACGCGGATCGGCGGCCACGCATACGGCACGACCTACCCGGGCCCGATCGGCAAGATCATCTCGCCGCACCTGCTCGGCCTCGACGCGACGGCCGACCTGCCGACCGCATCGACGCTGTGCGGCGCGTGCGGCGAGGTGTGCCCGGTCCGGATTCCGATCCCGCAATTGCTGGTGCGGCTGCGTACCGAGGCGAACCGCAAGCCCGACGAACCCGTCGCGCATCCGCTGCGCGGCCAGGGCGCGAACTACAACCGCGCGGAAGACCTCGTGTGGCGCTTCTGGTCCGGCGCGTTCGCGCATCCGCGCGCGTATCGCGCGTTCCGCTGGAGCGCGACGCGGCTGCGCGCGCTGACGCCCGCGAAGCAGATGGGCTGGACCCAGCATCGCACGCCGCTCGAGCCGGCGCCGCGCAGCCTGTCCGACCTGCTGCGCGCACGCGGCCAACCCGAATAGACCACCCCGCTTTCAAACCCGTACCGATAGAAATCCATGGAGGAGACAACCATGCAGGTTTGGCATCAGATCTACACCCCGCTCGGCAGCCTCGGGCTGTCGGCGTTCGTCGCCGCGATCCCGATCATCTTCTTTTTCGTCGCGCTCGCCGCACTGCGGATGAAGGGGCACGTCGCCGCCGCGATCACGCTGCTGCTGGCGCTCGGCGTCGCGATCCTCGCGTATGGCATGCCCGTGCCGCAGGCGCTCGCCGCAGCCGGCTTCGGCTTCGCGTACGGCCTGTGGCCGATCGCGTGGATCATCGTCGCGGCGGTGTTCCTGTACAAGATCGTCGTGAAGACCGGCCAGTTCGAGATCATCCGCGCGTCGGTGCTGTCGATCACGGACGACCAGCGGCTGCAGATGCTGCTGATCGGCTTCTCGTTCGGCGCGTTCCTCGAAGGCGCCGCCGGCTTCGGCGCGCCCGTCGCGATCACGGCCGCGCTGCTCGTCGGCCTCGGCTTCAAGCCGCTGCACGCGGCAGGATTGTGTCTGATTGCAAACACCGCGCCGGTCGCGTTCGGCGCGATGGGCATCCCGATCATCGTCGCCGGACAGGTGACCGGCATCGACGCGTTCCACATCGGCGCGATGGCCGGCCGCCAGCTGCCGCTGCTGTCGCTCGCGGTGCCGTTCTGGCTCGTGTTCATGATGGACGGGCTGCGCGGCGTGCGGCAGACCTGGCCGGCCGCGCTCGTCGCCGGCGGCAGCTTCGCGATCACGCAGTACTTCACGTCGAACCATATCGGGCCCGAGCTGCCGGACATCACGTCGTCGCTCGTCAGCCTCGTCTCGCTCGCCGCGTTCCTGAAGGTCTGGCAACCGGGCAGCGCGAAGCAGACGGCCGGCGGCCTCGTCGCGTCGGGCGGCGGCGCGGCGCTCGCGGGGTTCGGTGCGGGCGGCAACGGTGCGGGCGCGAGCCGCCAGGCGTCGCCGTACTCGCTCGCGCAGACCGTGCGCGCGTGGTCGCCGTTCCTGATCCTGACGGCCGTCGTCACCGTGTGGAGCATCGCGCCGTTCAAGGCGCTGTTCGCCGCGCACGGCGTGCTCGCGTCGACCGTCCTCAAGTTCCACGTGGCCGGGCTCGACCAGCTCGTCGTGAAGACCGCGCCGATCGCCGCGATGCCGAAGGCGCTCGACGCGGTGCTGAAGCTCGATCTCGTGTCGGCGGTGGGCAGCGCGATCCTCGTGACCGCGCTGATCTCGATGGCGCTGCTGCGGATGAAACCGCGCGACGCGCTCGTCACGTTCGGCGAAACGCTGAAGGAGCTCACGCGCCCGATCCTGTCGATCGGCCTCGTGCTCGCGTTCGCGTTCGTCGCGAACTACTCGGGCATGTCGTCGACGCTCGCGCTGATGCTCGCCGCGACCGGCGCCGCGTTTCCGTTCTTCTCGCCGTTCCTCGGCTGGCTCGGCGTGTTCCTGACCGGCTCGGATACGTCGTCGAACGCGCTGTTCTGCTCGCTGCAGCAAGCGACCGCGCACCAGCTCGGCGTGCCCGAGACGCTCGCGGTCGCCGCGAACACGACGGGCGGCGTGACCGCGAAGATGATCTCGCCGCAGTCGATCGCGGTGGCATGCGCGGCAACGGGGCTGGTCGGCAAGGAATCGGAGCTGTTCCGCTTCACCGTGCGCCACAGCCTGCTGTTCGCGGTGATCGTCGGCCTGATCACGCTCGTGCAGGCGTACGTGCTGCCGGGGATGGTGCCGTAAGCACGCGGCGCGGCCGCTTTCCGGCCGCTTTCCGCTTCCCCGGAAAACAAAAACCCCACGCCCGCAAGAGCGTGGGGTTTCGTTCATCCCGGGCGCCGGACGAGGCCGGCGCCATCCGGCGGCGCTCAGCTGCCCTTCGCGATGCGATCCTGGATGTGCTGCGCACGGCTCGTCGACGACGGGTGCGAGCTCATCATCGAGCTCTTGCCGCCATCGAGCTGCGCGAGCTTCTGGAACGCGGTGACGAGGCCCTTCTGGTTCATGTTCTTCTGCTTCATCAGGTCGAACGAGTAGTCGTCGGCCGCGCTTTCCTGCGTCTGCGAGAACTGCGCGTTGATGAACTTCTCGGTGATGTCGCCGAGCTGCGAGCTCGTCAGGGCCGCGACGCCCGGCGATGCCGCGCCGGCCGCCGTGCGTGCCGCGCTGACCGCGTAGGCAGTCTGCATCGCTTTCTTCGAGTGACCCAGCGCGACGTGGCCCATTTCATGGCCGATCACGCCGCGCAGCTCGTCGTCGTTCATCATGTCCATCAGGCCGCTGTACACGCGCACGCAGCCGTTGCCCATCGCCCACGCGTTGACGTCCTTGGTCATGTAGACCTTGTAGTTGATCTTCTGGCCGTTCAGCGTCATGTCGCCGAAGCCCTTCATCACCTTCGTCAGGCGCTTCGCGTACGCGCTGTTCGGCGCGGCGATCTTCGATTCGGCGTCGCTCGCCTTGCACGAGTCGTTCGACAGTGCCGCGATGTCGCTGTCCGACAGCGTCGCCGCCTTGAACAGGTTGGTCCCCGCCGACGTCAGGCTGTTCGCGTCGAGACTCTGCACGCCACCGCATGCGCTCAACAGGAAAACCATGCCGCACGCGGCCGCCGCTTTCTTGATATGCATCCCGGATCCCTCGGTAGTTGTATTTGGGAGCGGCGATTTTGCATAATCCGGCAGAAAATTACCAGATGTTTACATCGAATGACAGCTTGATTACTGACAAATACGGAATGAACGGCGCGATTGCTCAGCCGATTGATGACAATCGGACTGTCAATCGCCGCGGCCGGACGACCGGCCGAACGCGGAACGCGACCGGCGCGTCAGCCGCCGCGCGACCAGCATCGGCAGCCGCACCAGGAAACCGGCGAACAGCCGCAGGTGCATCCACGCGAGCAACGCGTTGTCGCGGCCGTAGTGGAAATGCGACACGCCGCCCTCGTGCGCGCCGAAGTAACGCACCGGCGCTTCGATGCGGATCGGCCGCACGCCGGCCCAGCACAGCCGCACGGCGGCTTCCGGATCGAAGTCGAAGCCGCGCATCCACGGCTGGCGATGCATGATCGCGGCGAGCGGCGCGACCGGGTACACGCGAAAGCCGTACAGCGAATCGCCGATCCCGGCCCACAGAGTCTCGAGGTCGGCCCATCCGTTCGACAGCCGCCGGCCCTGCACGCGCAGCTGCGGCGCGCTCGCGTCGAACTTCGGCAGGCCCAGCACCATCGCATCCGGCGCCCCCTGCGACGCGGCCATGAATTCGGGAATCAGGTCGGCCGGATGCTGGCCGTCGGAATCCATCGTCAGCACGTGCGTGAAGCCGCTCGCGGCCGCCGCGTCGAGCCCGGCCAGCACCGCGGCGCCCTTGCCGCGGTTCGCCGGCAGCACGATCACGCGCAGCCCGGGGTCGCGCTCGGCCATCGCCTGCAGGCGCTCGGCGCTGCCGTCGGTGCTGCCGTCGACGACGACCCACACCGGATTCCACTGCGCGCGGGCGTTGCGCACGGTCGTGTCGACCTTGACGCCCGGGTTGTAGCTCGGAATCAGTACGAGATGGGTGGACGAGGCCTGCAGCGTGGACATGGGAACGGCCGATTGCGAAGACGAGGATCCTGACAAAAGTTTATGACCTGCAGGCGACTGCCGACAGGCTTCGTCGACGCCGCCCGCGTGCGGCGACGGTTCGCGCAGCGACAGGCCCGCGCGCTTCACGACAGGTGCTCCAGCGGATGGCCGGCGCTCGCCTCGATCTCGACCAGCAGATCGTCGCGGCACACGTCCGCGTGGACGAACAGCGGCCGCACGCCGGGGCCGGCCGCATCGCGCAACGTGCGTTCGATCGCGGCGAGCGCCGCGGCATCGCCGGCGTCGCGCACGTAGACGCGGTAGCTCAGGTCGGCAAGCGTGAACGGGCCGTGCCCCTGCCGCGCGGCCTGCTCGAGCACGGCGGCCAGGTTCGCGAGCGTCTCGCGCGTTTGCGCGACGACGTCGCCGTGATGCACGGTGCGATGCCCGACGATGCTGGCGGTGCCCGACACGAACAGCAGCGGCGCGGCAGCGTCGCCCGGCCATGCGGCCGCGCGCGCGAACGTCGGCGCACGCGGGCCGTACTCCGCCGGGTAGTGATACGCGCTGACCTGGCGCGGGTTCTCGACCGCATCGGCCGGCGCACGGCTCGCGATGAAATGGATCGCGAGCGGCGCGGCCGGCGGCGTGTCACCCGCGACCGGCACGACGGAACCGAGCGCGCAGGCGGCCGGCACGCCGCCCGTCAGCGCGCGGCGGCACGCGTCGAACGCGCGCTGCCTGCCGATATTGAACTGACGATAGCGTTCGATCCCGAACTGCTGCGCGTTGATCGCAGGCACGGTGTTCCAGATCCGCAGCGGATGCGGGATGCCGAGCGTATCGAGTACGTCGAACAGCGCGCGGTACGCGTCGTACGTCGTGCGCTCGAGCGGCGTGCCGCCGTCGCGATCCGCATCGGCCGATTCCTGAGCTTCATGCGCTGCCTGCGCTTCCTGCACGACGATGCTGCCGAACACGAGCCCCGCCGTTGCGCTGTAGCGGTACTGCAGCGCGCCGCGTCGCTCGCTGCGCAGGTCGCGCGCGTCGCACTGCCAGATTTCGCAGACCGCACCGGCGCGTGCATGGCTGCCGGCATCGAGCAGCGCCATCTGCACCGGTGCGAGCGGGAGGTCGGGCGCGGCGGCGAGCACGCGCGCCATCGCATCGGCCGGCGAGCCGGCCGCACCGATGCAGACCGCACCCAGCGCACCGGGAAACACGCGGTCGAATGCGTCGCCCCGCTGCTGCGCATCGTGCAGCAGCGCAGCCAGCCTTGCCTGATCGATCTGGACGAGCCGCAACGCACGATTGCCGCCGTTCGCGGTGGACGTGGCCGCCACGGGTCCGTGTGCGACCGCGCGCGTGGTGGACGACGGGGAACACGCTCGCCGTTCGGCGTCGACTGGATGCACTGACACTTCGATTTCCTCACTATGCGGCGCGGGCTCGCGGCATCGTGGCCACGCGCCGCGTTGCGCGCCGTTGCTTCGCGTCAAGCCGACGCGGCGCGCGTCGTCATGCGAGGCCGCCGTTGACGGACAGCACTTGCCCCGTCACATAGGCGGCCGCATCGGATACCAGATACGCGACCATCGCCGCGACTTCGTCGGGCCGGCCGGCGCGCTGCGCGGGCACGAGCTGCTTGATCCGTTCGGCGGGAAACGCATGTTCCGCCATCGGCGACTCGATGATGCCGGGCGCGACCGCGTTCACGGTAATGCCGCGCGACGCGAGTTCCAGCGACAGCGACTTCGTCGCGCCGATCAGCCCCGCCTTCGCGGCCGCGTAGTTGACCTGTCCGCGGTTGCCGGTCACGCCGGCGACCGACGCGATGTTGACGATCCGACCGCGCCGCGTGCGGATCATCGGCAGCAGGAGCGGCTGCGTCACGTTGAAAAAACCGTTGAGCGTCACGTCGATCACGCTGTGCCATTGCTGGCGCGACATGCCGGCCATCGGCGCGTCGTCGTGAATGCCCGCGTTGTTGACGAGGATCTGCACCGGCGCGTCGTCGACGAACGGTGCGAGCGCGGCGAGCGTCGCATCCGCGTCGGTCACGTCGAATGCGATCGCATGCGCGATGCCGCCGGCCGCGACGATCTGCTGCGCGACGGCTTGCGCCTGCGCGAGATTCCGGTTCGCGTGTACCCAGACTTCGTGGCCGGCCTGCGCGAGCGTCGTGCAGATCGCCTGCCCGAGTGCGCCGCTGCCGCCCGTTACGAGCGCCCGCATCGAATTGCTCCGTTCATCGCGTTCCTCCTCGATCGACGCGGCGGCGGTGCATCCAGCCACCGCCGCCGCGTGCCGTCATCCCCTGCGTGCCGCGTCGCGCCCGCGCGCGCCGCCGTCACTTCGTGCGATGCGCGGCGACGTACGCGGCAAGCGCGCCGAGCGTCGCGAAGATCTTCTGGTTGTCCGGATTGTCCGAGCGCAGCTCGAAGCCGTACTTCTTCGAGATCAGCAGCGCGATTTCCAGGATGTCGATGGAGTCGAGCCCGAAGCCCTCGCCGTACAGCGGGGTCCCGGCCGTCACCGTTTCGAGCGGGACGTCTTCGAGATTCAGTTCGCCGATGATCAGCGTGGCGAGCTCTTGTTCCAGTGCGTTCATCATGCTTGCGGGCAGGCGGCCCATGGCAGCGGGAGGCGCCCGGAAAACGGCAACCGTCGTGCACGCCCGGCGCGGTGCGAGGCGCGCGAATCTCCGTCCCTCCGGCGTCTGCCGGCTTCCCCGCCTGCGTTATTGGGGATCGTTTGTAAAAGTTACGCGGATTCTAGACGATGGGTATCGGCACGTATACGGGGAATGGTTACAGACTGAAGGGCCCCCGCCGCGGCCGGTTTCGGGACCCGATCGCAGCAGACGCTTGAGCCGCTTCGGATGGAAATGGATCGTCGCCGCAAAAGCTTCAGTGCGCTGCCATACATTCGGTTACAAAACCCGGCTGCACCTGCCTCGAACCGCCGCGCCGCGGCCCTAAAATGTGCGTGCACGACAGCCGGCCCGGACTAGCGTCCCGGCCGCCATTCATATGATGTTTGCCGGCCCGACGCACGCGTCCGGCCCCGATCCGCCCGATGTTTCCAGCAACCATGCCGCGCCCGACCGCTCCCCTCGCTCCGGTTTGTCCGTCCGTTTGCCGCCGTGCCGCGGCAGCCGGCGGCAACGCGCACCCGCGCCGCGCGCCCGGAGCGCCGCGATGAGCACGCCGCTCGGCATCGCACGCGGCGCCGGCGCGGTCGCCGCGGTGGCGGCGTACCAGATCGGCGCGCACTACGCGGCCGCGACGCCCGGCGCGCACGGCTTCGGCCTCGCGATGGCGCTCGTGCCGCCACTGCTGCTCGCGCTCGGCGCGGCACTGCGCTCGCCGCGGCGCGCCTGGCTCGTGCCGGCGTGGCTGCTGGCCGCCGTCGCGCTGTGGGCCGTGCGCATCCCGCTCGCGCGCCATTTCGAATGGGGCCTGTATCTGGAGCACGCGAGCTTCAACCTCGCGATGGCGCTGCTGTTCGGCCGCACCCTCGCGGCCGGCCAGGTGCCGCTGTGCACGCGCTTCGCGACGCTGATCCACGGCACGATCACGCCGGCCGTCGCGCGCTACACGCGGCACATCACGCTCGCATGGACGCTGTTCTTCGTCGCGATCGCCGCCGTGTCGACGCTGCTGTTCGCGACCGCGCCGATCGTCGCGTGGTCGACATTCGCGAATTACCTGTCGCTGCCGCTCGTCGCCGTGATGTTCGCCGCCGAGCATGCGTGCCGGCGCTTCGCGCTGCCGCACGACGCGCGGCCGCGGATGGTCGACGCGGTGCGCGCGTACCGCGCGTCGACGCAGCCGTCACGATGAATTCATGGCCGTCGCGGCGCCGCATCGCGGCCGCGCCGGTGACCGCCTTTCGCTTTGACCGATTTATGCCGACTCACCCGCTGGTATTCCATTCCTCGCCGGACCAGACGATCGCCTGGCGCGACGGCACGCCCGTCACCGTCCGCACGTTCGTCGCCGATGTCGCGCGCGTGGCCGCCGCACTGCCCGCCGGCCGCCACGTGTTCAACGTGTGCCGCGACCGCTACCGCTTCGCGGTCAGCCTGTGCGCGGCGCTCGTCACCGGCAGGATCAGCCTGCTGCCGTCGACGCACACGCCCGAGATGGTGCGCCAGCTCGCGTCGTTCGCACCCGACGCGTTCTGCCTGCACGACGCGCCGGACTGCACGATCGACCTGCCGCGCTTCGCGTATCCGGACGCCGCACCCGGCGAACTCCCCGACGACGCACCGTGCGTGGTGCCGCAGATCGACGCGTCGCGGATCATGGCGTACGTGTTCACGTCCGGCTCGACCGGCGCGCCGGTGCCGCACCGCAAGACCTGGGGCTTCCTGGTCGGCTGCGTGCGCGCGGCGGCCGAGCGCCTCGGCCTGCTCGACGGCCGCGCGGCCACGCTGATCGGCACCGTGCCCGCGCAGCACATGTACGGCTTCGAATCGACGGTGCTGCTCGCGCTGATCGGCGGCCTCGCGTTCAGCAACCGTCAGCCGTTCTACCCGGTCGACATTCGCGACGAACTCGCCGCGATCCCGCAGCCGCGCGTGCTCGTCACGTCGCCGATCCACCTGCGCGCGCTGCTGTCGGCCGGCCATGCGCTGCCGCCGGCCGCGCTCGTGCTGTCGGCCACCGCGCCGCTGTCGGAAAAACTCGCGTACGAAGCCGAGGCCGCGCTCGAGGCGCCGCTCGTCGAAATCTACGGCAGCACCGAAACCGGCCAGATCGCGACGCGCCGCACGTCGCAGGGCGCCGCGTGGCAACCGTTCCCGGACATCCGGCTCGACGCGCGCGCGGCGCACGACGCGTCGGACCACGATGCCGCGGGCGACGACAGCGGCCCGACCGTGTGGGTGTCGGGCGGACACGTCGAAACCCCGGTGCCGATGGGCGATGCGCTCGAGCTGCTCGGCGACGGCCGGTTCCTGCTGCACGGCCGCAAGGCGGACCTCGTCAACATCGCCGGCAAGCGCACGTCGCTCGCCTACCTGAACCATCAGCTGAACGCGATTGCCGACGTCGTCGACGGCGTGTTCTTCATGCCGGACGACATCGCGCCGGCCGACGCCGATGCGACCCGCGAACCGGTCACGCGCCTCGTCGCGCTCGTGGTCGCGCCGACGCTCGCCGCGGCCGACCTGCAGCGCGCGCTGCGCGAACGGATCGATCCGGCGTTCATGCCGCGCCCGCTCGTGTTCGTCGACGCATTGCCGCGCAACGAAACGGGCAAGCTGCCGCGCGACGTGGTCGCCGCGCTCGTCGCACGGCACACGCGCGCCGCCGGGGCCGACGTGCGCGAGCGCGCCGCGACGGCCGCGCCCGATGCGCCGCTCGCGTTCACGATTCCCGCCGATCATCCGGCGCTGCCCGGTCATTTCCCCGGTCGTCCGATCGTGCCGGGCGTCGTGCTGCTCGATCACGCGATCGCCGCACTCGGCGCATCGCTGAATCGCCCGCTCGATACGTGGCGGCTGGCTTCCGCGAAATTCCTGAGCCCGGTCGCGCCCGGCGAGGCGCTCGATCTCGCGTTCGATGCAGCGGCCGGCGGCGCGATCCGCTTCACGCTGCGCGCGGGTGCGCGCGACGTCGCGACCGGCGTGCTGTCCGCGCCGCCGGCCGCGCAGGACGGCGCGCAGCGATGAAGCGCACCGCATGGGCCGAGCGCCAGGAACGCAGCAACGCCGGGTTGCTGCGCGTGATGACCTGGATCTCGCTGCGTTTCGGCCGTCGGCCATCGCGCATCGTGCTGCATGCCGTCGCGACTTATTTCGTGCTGTTCTCGCCGGTCGCGTGCGCCGCGTCGCGCGACTACCTGCGCCGCGTGCTCGGCCGTCCCGCGCGCTGGCGCGACGTGTACCGGCACGTGTTCACGTTCGCGGCGACGATCCACGACCGCATCTACCTGATGAACGGCCGCTTCGACCTGTTCGACATCCGGCTGCACGGCGAAACACGGGTCGACGCCGCGCTCGCCGGCGGGCGCGGCGCATTCCTGATGGGCGCGCACCTCGGCAGCTTCGAAGTCGTGCGCGCGATCGGCCGCACGCGCCCGGACCTGCGCGTCGTCGTCACGATGTTCGAAGAGAACGCGCGCAAGATCAATGCGACGCTCGCCGCCGTCAACCCGGCCGCGAAGCCGGAAGTGATTCCGCTCGGGCAGGTCGACTCGATGCTGAAGGTGCGCGAACGCCTCGACGCGAACTGCATGGTCGGGATGCTCGCCGACCGCACGCTGCTCGACGACGCGACCGCGTCGCTGCGGTGGCTGCCGCTGCTCGGCGCGCCGGCGGCATTCCCGCTCGGGCCGCTGTACATGGCCGCGATGCTGCGGCGTCCGGTGCTGTTCATGACGGGCCTCTATCGCGACGGCAATCGCTACGATGTGCACTTCGAGACGCTCGCCGATTTTTCCGACGTGCGCCGCGACACGCGCGCGGCGGCCGTCGACGCGGCGCTCGCGCGCTACGTCATGCTGCTCGACCAGTACTGTCGCGCGGCGCCGTACAACTGGTTCAACTATTTCGATTTCTGGCAGACCGGCACGGCCGCCGCGCGCCGCGACGCGGCGCACGCGTGCGCCGGCCTGTCCGCCACGAGGGATTCCGACGCATGACCGCCGTTCGCCGCTTTCCGCCGATGTTGCTACCGATGCTCCCGCTGCCGCACCCGCGCGCGCTGCGCCGCGCCGCACGCAGGTTCGCCGTCACGGCCGCCGTCGCGCTCGCCCTGCCCGCGCACGCGGCCGACACCGGTTCGGCATGGACCCTCGACCGGCTGATGTCGACACTCGCGCAGCACAAGTCGGGGCGCGCGACGTTCACCGAGACGAAGACGCTGTCGATCACCACGCAGCCGCTCGAATCGTCGGGCGAGCTCGTGTTCGTCGCACCCGACCATCTCGAGAAGCACACGCTGAACCCGAAGCCCGAACATCTCGTGGTCGACGGCGACATGCTCACCGTCGAGCGCAACAACCGCAAGTACACGCTCGCGCTCGCGCGCTATCCGGAGCTCGGCGCGTTCATCGACAGCATCCGCGCGACGCTCGCCGGCAACCGCTATGCGCTCGAGCAGGTCTACAAGGTCGCGCTCGCCGGTCGCGGCGACGACTGGACGCTGACGCTCACGCCGCTCGACTCGCGGATGCTGAAGGTCGTCAGCACGATCACGCTCGAAGGCTCGCGCGACGTGTTGCGCAGCGTCGCGATCCGGCAGGCCGACGGCGACCGTTCGACGATGCGCCTGCAACCCGTCCCGGCGAACTGATGGACGATCGCACCCGGCCGCCCGCCCTCGTCACGCACCGCCTGCCCGCGTGGCGGCAACGCGCGGTGCTCGTGTGGCTGCTCGCGCTCGTCGCATGCGGGATCGCGATCGCCCGCGCGAACTTCACGGCCGACCTGTCCGCGTTCCTGCCGCGCGCACCGAGCGCGGGGCAGCGCGTGCTCGTCGATCAACTGCGCGACGGCATCGTGTCGCGGCTGATCCTCGTCGCGATCGACGGCGGCGATGCGGCCACGCGTGCCGCGCTGTCGCGGCGCGTCGCCGGCACGCTGCGCGCCGACCGGCAATTCTCCTCGATCAACAACGGCGAAGCCGTCGACGACACACACGACCGGCAGTTCGTGTTCGACCATCGCTACCTGCTGAGCCCGGCCGTCGCGCCGCAGCGCTTCAGCGCGGACGGCCTGCACCAGGCGCTCGGCGACAGCCTCGACCTGTTGAGTTCGTCGGCGGGGCTCGTCGCGAAGGCACTGCTGCCGCGCGACCCGACCGGCGAAGTGACGGCGCTCGTCGACCAGCTCGACAGCGGCGCGCAGCCCGCCAGCCGCGACGGCGTATGGGCGTCGCGCGACGGCACGCGCGCGGTGCTCGTCGTGCAGACGGCCGCGCCCGGCTCCGACACCGATGCGCAGGCACGCGCGATCGACGCGGTGCGCCGCGCGTTCTCCGCCGCGACGCAGGCGCTGCCGAACCCGGCCGCGTACACGCTCGCGATGACCGGCCCAGGCGTGTTCTCGGTCGACACGCGCGACACGATCCGGCACGACGTCGAGCGGCTGTCGACGGCGAGCGTCGTGCTGATCGTCGCGCTGCTGCTGACGCTGTACCGCTCGCCGCGCACGCTCGCGCTGGGGCTGCTGCCGGTGCTGACGGGCATCGCCGCCGGCATCGCGGCGGTCGGCATCGCGTTCGGCACGGTCCACGGGCTGACGCTCGGCTTCGGCACGACGCTGATCGGCGAAGCCGTCGACTATTCGATCTACCTGTTCGTGCAATCGGCGCAGGCCGGCTCGCGCGGCACCGCACGGCCCGCCGACGCGACGCGGGCATGGATCGCCGCTTATTGGCCGACGATCCGGCTCGGCGTGCTGACGTCCGTGTGCGGCTTCGCGTCGATGCTGTTCTCCGGTTTTCCGGGCCTCGTGCAGCTCGGGCTCTACTCGATCGCCGGGCTGACGGCCGCCGCGCTCGTCACGCGCTTCGTGCTGCCGCACCTGCGCGGCGAGCACGTCGCGATTCGCGACGTGTCGCGCGTCGGCGCGGTGCTCGCGCGCGCGGCCGCTGCCGCGCCGCGGCTGCGCTGGCCGCTCGCCGCGCTCGTGCTCGCCGCGTGCGCGACGCTCATGCTGCATCGCGACGGCCTGTGGAGCCGCGAGCTTGCGGCACTGAGCCCCGTGCCCGCTGGCGCGCAGGCACTCGACGCACGCCTGCGCGCCGATCTCGGCGCGCCGGACGTGCGCTATCTCGTCGTGATTTCCGCGCCGACCGAACAGGCCGCGCTCGAACGCGCGGAACGGGTCGCCGCGCAATTGCAGCCGCTCGTCGAGCGCGGCGCGCTCGCGGGCTTCGAAAGTCCCGCGCGCTACCTGCCGAGCGACGCCGCGCAGCGCGCGCGCCAGGCGAGCCTGCCGGACGCCGACACGCTTGCCGCACGCATGCGCGCGGCCGTCGCGAACCAGCCGATCCCGGTCAGGCCCGAGCTGTTCGCTCCGTTCATCGCCGATGTCGAGGCCGCACGCCACGCGCCGCTGCTCACGCGCGCGGACCTGCGCGGCACGTCGATGGCGCTCGCCGTCGACGCGCTGCTGACCGAGCGCGCGGGCCGCTGGCGCGCGATGCTGCCGCTGCGCGCGCCGGACGTCGCACGCACCGGTCCGGCCGCTCCGGCGCTCGATGCCGCGCCGATTCGCGCGGCCGTCGCGCGCGCCGGCGTGCCCGACGCGCTGTTCGTCGACATGAAGGCCGAGGCCGACCGCCTGTACGTGAACTACGTGCACGAGGACATCCGGCTGTCGCTCGCGGGTTTCGCGGCGATCGCCGTGCTGCTGCTGATCGCGCTGCGCTCGCCGCGCCGCGTCGTACGCGCGCTCGCGCCGCTGGTCGCGGCCGTGCTGGTGGTGACGGCCGGCTTCGCGCTCGCCGGCGTGCCGCTGACGATCCTGCACCTCGTCGGGATGCTGCTGATCGTCGCGGTCGGCTCGAACTATGCGCTGTTCTTCTGCAAGCGCGACGACGCGCAACCGGTCACGCCGCACACGCTCGTGTCGCTGCTGATCGCGAACCTCGCGACGGTCGCCGGCTTCGGCCTGCTCGCGCTGTCGCGGGTGCCGCTGCTCGAAACCTTCGGGCTGACCGTCGGCCCCGGTGCGATGCTCGCGCTCGCGTTCGCCGCGATTCTCGCGCCGCGCGCGGCGGCGGTGGCCGCTGGCAGCCCTCATCGTGAGCCGACAGGAGGTCGCGCATGAACGCGCCGTCGTCCGTTCCGCCTCGCCAGCCCGGCGATGCGCGCCGCTGGAAACCGACGCCGCTGATCGCGGGCACGGCCGCGCTGCACGCGGGCGCGCTCGCGGCCGTCGTCGCGCAACCGGCCGCATGGCCGTGGGCCGCCGGTGGCGTGGTCGCGTCGCATCTCGCACTGACCGCCGCCGGCCTGTGGCCGCGCAGCGCGCTGCTCGGGCCGAACTGGACGCGCCTGCCGGCCGGCGCCGGCCGCCGGATCGCGCTGACGATCGACGACGGCCCGGACCCCGACGTCACGCCGCGCGTGCTCGACCTGCTCGATCGCCACGACGCGCGCGCGACGTTCTTCTGCATCGGCGATCTCGCGCGCCGCCATCCGCAGTGGATCGAAGCGATCGTCGCGCGCGGCCACGCGGTCGAGAACCACAGCCAGCGGCACCGGCATACGTTCTCGCTGTCGGGGCCCGCCGCGCTGCGCCGTGAAATCGCGGCCGCGCAGCAGACGCTGACCGAGATCGCCGGCACGCGCCCGCGCTTCTTCCGCGCGCCGGCCGGCCTGCGCAATCCGTTTCTCGAGCCGGTGCTGTGCGAGTTCGGCCTGCAGCTCGCCAGCTGGACGCGCCGTGGCTTCGACACCCGCGCGCGCGATGCGGATACCGTCACGCACCGCCTGCTGAACGGCCTGGCTGCGCGCGACATCCTGCTCGTGCACGACGGCCACGCGGCGCGCGACGCGCGTGGCGAACCAGTGGTGCTCGACGTGCTGCCCGCGCTGCTGCACGCGGCCGCCGATGCGCAGTTGCACTGGACCACGCTGCGCGCCGCGCTCGCGCCCGAACCGTCCGATCCGCCCGCCGGGCCGGGCATCCCAGCCGCCCCGTTTGATAAAATCTGACCACGCCCGGCGCGCCCGCCAGCCCCGCTGCGGCGCCCGTTCCGGCCACCGGATACGACCCTCGTGAAACCTCTCCTGCTCTCGCACTTCACCGCCACCAGCTGCATCGGCCGCGGCCTCGACGCGACCGTCGACGCGCTGCGCCACGCACGCGGCGGGCTCACGCCGTGCGACTTCGAACGCGCCGATCTCGACACCTGGATCGGCGCCGTGGACGGCGTCGATGCGCAGCCCGTGCGCGCGGATCTCGCCGACTTCGACTGCCGCAACAACCGCCTCGCGCAACTCTGCCTCGTCCAGGACGGCTTCGACGCGCGCGTCGCGGCGGCCGTGGCGCGCCACGGCGCCGCGCGCGTCGGCGTGTTCGTCGGCACGAGCACGTCCGGCATCCTCGAGACCGAGCGCGCGTACGAGCAGCGCGATCCGGCCAGCGGAGCCCTGCCCGCCGGATTCCGCTACACGCACACGCACAACCCGTATTCGCCGGCTGCGTTCGTGCGCGCGTATTTCGCGCTGCGCGGGCCGGCGATGGCGATCTCGTCGGCGTGCTCGTCCGGCGCGAAGGTGTTCGGCTCCGCGCGCCGGATGATCGAAGCGGGGCTGATCGATGCGGCCGTCGTCGGCGGCGTCGATTCGCTGTGCCTGACGACGCTGTACGGCTTCAATTCGCTCGAACTGCTGTCGCGCCGGCCGTGCCGCCCGTTCGACGTCGCGCGCGACGGCATCTCGATCGGCGAAGCGGCTGCGTTCGCGCTGCTCGAACGCGTGCCCGACGCGCCCGCCACGCTCGACGGCGACGCGATCCTGCTGCTCGGCATCGGCGAATCGAGCGATGCGCATCACATGTCGTCGCCGCATCCGGAAGGGCTCGGCGCGCGCATCGCGATCGAACAGGCGCTCGCGTCGGCCGGCCTCGCTGCAAGCGACATCGACTACGTGAACCTGCACGGCACCGCGACGCCCAGCAACGATGCCGCCGAAAGCCGCGCGGTGGGCGCGCTGCTCGCGCGCACGCCGTGCAGTTCGACGAAGGGCGCGACCGGTCACACGCTCGGGGCGGCCGGCGCCCTCGAAGCGGTCGTCGCCGCGCTGGCGCTGCGCGAACAGTTCGTGCCGGCCGGCGTCAACACGACGCAACCCGACCCGGCGCTGGCCGCCGACTACGTGCTCGCGAGCCGCGATGCGCGCGTGCGTGCGGTCCTGTCGAATTCGTTCGGCTTCGGCGGCACGAACTGCAGCCTGATCCTCGGCCGCGCCGGGCATGCGAGCCGCCGGGAGCCGACATGACCGTCACCGCCTTCATCGAAAGTGTCGGCCTCGTCGGGCCGGGACTGAACGACTGGCCGCACGCGGCCGACGTGCTCGCGGGCCGCGCGGCCTATGCGAGCGCGCGCACCGTGCTGCCGCCGCCTGCCGGCCTGCCGCCGGCGGAACGCCGCCGCACCGGCCCCGTCGTGCGCGTCGCGCTCGCGGTCGGCCTCGAAGCGGCAGCCGCGAGCGGGCGCGATGCGGCCACGCTCGCGACCGTGTTCAGCGCGTCCGGCGGCGACGGCCAGAACTGCCACGCGATCTGCGAGACCCTCGCCGGCGACGATCGCCACCTGTCGCCCACGCGCTTTCACAACTCGGTGCACAACGCGCCGGCCGGCTACTGGAGCATCGCGACCCGCGCGATGGCGACGTCAAACGTGCTGTGCGCGCACGACGGCAGCTTCGCCGCGGGCCTGCTCGAAAGCGTGTGCCAGGTCATGGTCGATCGCGTGCCGAGCCTGCTGATCGCCTACGACACCGACTATCCGGAGCCGCTGCACGCGGTGCGGCCGATCGTCGACGCATTCGGCGTCGCGCTCGTGCTCGCGCCCGACGCGAGCGAACGCACGCTCGCACGCATCGACGTGCGGCTCACCGACGCGCCGGCGACGACGCTCGCGAACCCCGAACTCGACGCGCTGCGCACCGGCAATCCGGCCGCGCGCGCGCTGCCGCTGCTCGACGCGCTCGCGGCGCGGCGCGCGGCGAGCGTCGTGCTCGACTATCTGGAAGATACGCGCGTGCAGGTCGATATCGCACTGCCGAATGCCGCGGCGAGGCACGCGCGATGACGACGCCCGTTTCGACGCCGATGCCTGCGCCGGCGCCGGCCACGCTCGATCGCGCATGGATCGCCACGCACATTCCGCACGACGGCGCGATGTGCTTGCTCGATCGGGTCGAAGCGTGGGACGCCGCGCGCATCCGCTGCAGCGCGACGAGCCACCGCGACCCGCACAACCCGCTGCGCTCGCGCGGCCGGCTCGCGTCGGTCTGCGGGATCGAATATGCGGCACAGGCGATGGCCGTGCACGGCGCGCTGCTCGGTGCGCAGCAGGCGCAGGCGGAACCCGCGCGGCCGCGCGCCGGCTATCTCGCGAGCGTGCGCAACGTCGACGCGTTCGTCGACCGGCTCGACACGTTCGAGCTGCCGCTGATCGTCGACGCCGAACGCATCGGCGGCGACGACCGCTCCGTGCTGTACGGCTTCACGCTGCGCTGCGGAGAGCGCGTGTTGCTCGGCGGCCGCGCCGCGGTGATGCTCGATGCATCGGCAACCGGCGTGCGCGTTGCGCCGCCCGCGGGCCGCGCGGACCCTAGATGAACCAGCCCCAAGGAAACCAGGCCGTGAAAGCACGTCAGTTCATTTGCACCGCGTTCGTTCTCGCGCTGATCAGCCCGATCGCGCACGCGGACATGTCGGAAGTGAAGCAGGACATCAAGCGCGATTCGAAGGAAGCGGCGCACAAGACCGGCGAGGCCGCGCGCAGTTTCGGCCACGCGACCGCGAGCGCCGCGAAGACGGTCGGCCACGGCATCGCGCACGCGTCGCGCGAAGGCTGGGATGCCACCAAGCGCACGACGAAGCGGATCTTCCACAAGAACGATTCAGGCGAAGGCGCGCGAAAGAGCGATTGAGTGCGAACGTCCCGCGCACCGCAGACGGATGCGCGGGACGCGGCACGACGCGTGAACGCGGCGGTGCCGCACCGCCGCCGTCAGCGCGCGCCGCCGCGCGTGCGACGCGCCGGCCCGCGCGCGAAGCACTTGCCGTACGCGACCAGCCAGCAATCGCGATGATCGAAGTTGCGCAGCAGCCGCGCGCGGCGCCGCTCGAGCCAGTGAAGCGCGATCGCCATCGTCAGCGCGACGGCCAGTGCCGAGCCGCCGATCGCGAGTCCCATCCAGGTGTCACCCATGCCTCCTCCGGAATGCGAGGCCGGTGCGGCGTGCGTGCCGCGACGCGGTAGCCGGCGCGCGGGCGCACCCGGCCCGCCGCATGCGCGGCGAACCTGCGTCCGTGTTCCGTCACCGCGCGCGGGCGCGCCGCCCCGGCGCTGGATACAGCGGGAGCACGGCCCGGACGCGCGCGCGAACGCCGCCCGGGCCGCCGCGCGTCAATGCATGTGCTGGCCGCCGTTGATCGCGATGTTGGAGCCCGTCACGAAACCGGCCTCTTCCGAGCACAGATAGGCGACCAGCGCCGCGACTTCCTCGGGTTTCCCGAGCCGTCCCGCCGGAATCTGCGGAAGGATCTTGGTATCGAGGATGTCCTGCGGGATCGCCGTCACCATCTTCGTCGCGAGGTAGCCCGGCGACACCGTATTCACCGTCACGCCCTTGCGCGCGGTCTCGAGCGCGAGCGATTTCGTGAAACCGTGCATGCCGGCCTTCGCGGCCGCGTAGTTGGTCTGGCCGACCGAGCCCTTCGAGCCGTTGACCGACGCGATGTTGACGATGCGTCCCCAGCCGCGCTCGACCATGCCGTCGCAGACCGGCTTCGTCATGTTGAACACGGAATCGAGGTTGGTGCGGATCACCGCATCCCAGTTGACCTTGTCGAGCTTGCGCAGCGTCATGTCGCGCGTGATGCCCGCGTTGTTCACCAGGATGTCGACCGGGCCGACGTCCCGGACGATTTTCTCGACGCATTGCTGGCACGAATCGTAATCGGCCACGTCCACCGGATACGCGTGGAATTCGCGACCGGCCGCGTGCATCTCGGTCAGCCAGCGATCGGCGCCGGTGTTGTTCGGCGAATACGTGACGACGACCTGGCAGCCCGCATCGTTCAACCGGATGCTGATCGCTTCGCCGAGACCGCCCATCCCACCCGTCACAACTGCAATTCGCTTAGTCATCCTATGAGTTACCGACAAGAAAAGTAGTCAAAGGTGCGGGGCGACGGCATGGCACATGCTGCCGCCCCGCCGCTGCGATGCGCTGGCGCCCGCAGGGCGGACGTGGCGCGCACCGGAACATCACGCTTGTTGTTGGCAGCTTGTTGTGCGCGAAGTTTGCTGCATGTGTGTGCGGCGCTGGCCGGCGCCGCATGCGTGCACTATCGTCAGACTCTGCTCAACCGCGCTCGACCGCGAGCGCGACGCCCATCCCGCCGCCGATGCACAGCGACGCCAGCCCGCGCTTCGCATCGCGCTTGGC